>CAYUWK010000046.1:0-2520 GCA_964448435.1 uncultured Candidatus Saccharibacteria bacterium | reverse complement strand
CCCAAAAGATTTGGCGATTTCTCTAGTTTTATCTTTAGAATCAGCATCAGCAACTATTATTTCGTAATCTTTGAATTTTTGTTTTTTTAAACAATTTAGAAGCCTAGGCAAATAATTTTCTTCGTTTAAAGTCGGTATTACTATCGAAAGCATTTTATTAATAATTAATTATGTCTAATAGTAATTATTATATACCATATTTACAGAATTCTCAAAAATTTTGAATATTTATTTTTTTTAATCTGTAAATAACATAAGTTAATAATGAATAAAAAAATAGAAAAACGGCCCATGGAATTTTAATTTCTAAACAAGCAAATGGGATTTTATGCAGTAAATTAATTATCTTTATAACATAAGTTAATAAGAGCCAAGCTGGAAAAGAAAGAATCCATGATAAAAACTGCCATAATGTCCCAGCAAAAGTAAAAATAAAACCAGAGACCATAATAAAAGGTAAGATAGGTACAATTAAAATATTAGCTAAGGGAGCAATTAAGGAAATATATCCAAAATTATATATTAAAATTGGTAATGTGAAAATTTGGGCTGAAAAAGTCATAGATATAATATCTTTTATCCCCAAATATTTATTTTCAGGAATAAATTTTAACCAATTCTGAAAAATTGGGAGACCATGGCTTATCCCTAAAACAGCTAAAAAAGATAACTGGAAACCGACATCGTCTTTTAAAAGAAAAGGATTTTGAAAAAGCATTATACTTGCTGCAAAAACAATAATTCTTTGGCTTTGAGAGATTCTTCCTATTTTTTGAGCCAAGAGAAGAAATCCAGCCATTATCCCTGCTCTTACCGCTGAAGGAGGAAAACCAATAATTATAATATACAAAAAAATAAATATTATTGTAAAATAGAAAGCCTTGCCTCTAGAAAAACCAATCCCAATCAAAAGGCTCATTAGAATTGAGGTGAGAATGACAATATGCATACCAGAGACAGCGGTAATATGGCGTACTCCTGTTTTATTTAATTTATCTTTCCACTCATCTGAAATATTCTTTTTGTCTCCTAATATTATGGCTGACAAAATAGAACTTTGAGGAGGAGATAAATTTTGGACAATAACTTTTCTTAATTTATTTTTAAAATACAAGATTCTTTTATAAAGGTTTTCTCGTCCCGAAAGATCACTTTCCATTATTGAAATACTTGGATAATAGATTACAGCTGAAATATTATCTTTCCGTAAATAATTTTTATAATTAAAATCTTCAAAAACACAAGGTTCTTTCAAAACACCATCAATTCTTAATTTGTTTCCATATGTATATTCTGGATAACGATTTGCTGTCACTAATATTCTACCCGACATTGATATGTCTATTTTATTTATTATTATCTTCTCAATCTTTATTAAAAGATTAATTTTGTCTTGTCTAATGTCTGGTTCTCCTATTATTTCACCAATAAATTCTACCTGCTCTGAGAAGTTAATAAAATCTTTTATTTCTTGTGTTTCAAAGTTTTTAAAAACTGTTTGATAACGCAAGATACCAAAACTTAAGAATATTAAACAAAGACCAAAAACTAAAATCAGTTTCTTTTTAAAAAACAATAAGCTATAAAAAATTCCTAAAATAAAAAGCTCTCCAATTATAAAAGATGGGAGACTTAAAAAGGAATTAATAAAAATCCCTCCGATAAAAGAGAGACAAAAACAAAGCACTATTTTAGAAAGAGTCATGTTGTAATTCTATCTAACATCACAAATTTCAAAAAAGGGAGAAATTACTTTTTTTATATCAAAAAGATATTCTTTTAAACAAGGGTTTATGTCTTTAAAATCTGAATTTATTGTGTCTCTTTCTCCTTGGAAGCTTTGTAGAAAATATTTTTTAGCAGGCCCAATCCAACGAACAATTTCTATAATATCTTCTTTCCCTAATAATTTAGGTATCATCGTTGTTCTAAATTCATAATTAACTTTTCCTTCTTTCAAAATATCAATACTTTTTTGGATCTGTTTAATATCAATTTTAGACCCTGTAGCTTCTTTATATTTTTGTTTAGGAGCTTTTATATCCATTGCTACATAATCAATCAATTTTTCATTAATCAAATCTTTTATCATTTCTGGGTTAGAGCCGTTGCTATCAAGCTTTATTAGATAACCCATTTTTTTAATTCTTTTACAAAAAACAGGTAAGTCTTTGTTCAACGTTGGCTCTCCTCCGCAAATAACTACTCCGTCTAATAAATTCGTTCTAAACTTTAAAAAGTCAAAAAAGTCTTTTTTTGTCATTTTAAAACCCTTTTCAATTTTCTCTGGTAAGACAAGTTCTGGATTGTAACACCATGGACAACGAAAATTACACCCTGCTAAAAATACCGTGCAGGCTAATTTTCCGGGGTAATCAACCAATGTTAATTTTTGTAACCCAGCAATAATCATTAAATCTTTGCTTTAAATGTTTTACGTTCTTTAAATTCTTGTTTCTTTCCTTCATTGAATTGTTTAATAGGACGATAATACCCCATAACCCTTGAATAAACTTCACA
>CAYUWK010000045.1:0-2562 GCA_964448435.1 uncultured Candidatus Saccharibacteria bacterium | reverse complement strand
TCGTCAAGCGACAATTAAAAATTACCTTGACGACAATTAAAAATACCGTTAAAAGAACTTATTATTTTCTTCTATTTTTCTCCTTTTTTAAGTTATATTTTGAGAGTTACCGATAGGATTTTCCCCGGGGGTGTTCTCCCTTCCTGATGGGTACCCATCAGGAAGGGAGAACCTTTATTTTTTTTCTTGCTTGTTTTTCTCTTATGCTATCTCCATTAAATTCTATAATTGTTGAATGATGAACCAAACGATCGATTGCTGCCATAGTTGTCATAGGATCTTTAAATATTTTATCCCATTCTGAAAACATAAGATTACTTGAAATCATAAGCGATTTTCTTTCATAACGATCAGCCAAAAAAGTAAAAAGGACTTCCATTTCATCCCGATTGTGTTGAATGTAGCCAATATCATCAATAATAATTACATCAAAATTGCTATATTTTTTTAGCTGTTGATCTAACATCAGGTTTTGTTTAGCAACAAGCAACTCCTGGACAAGTCTAAATGTAGGAATAAATAATACGCTATATTGATGTAGCATTATTAATTCATGGGCTAATGCTGCCAAAAAATGAGATTTCCCACGCCCAGGCAAACCAAATGCCAATATATTTTCAGCTCTTTTTACGAAACTACCATCAAGAAGTGAAGGTAGCATCCTGCGACATTTTTCAGGTAAAAGCTTTTCTTGTAAAGAAGCAAGTGTTTTACCATTTGGAAGTTTTGATCTAGAAAGAAGTCTGTGTATTTTTCTGTCATGGCGAGATTGATATTCATTTTCGCACAAATAGAGCAAAAATTTACGATACCCCCAATTTTCTTTTTCAGCTATTTTAAGAGCATCTGTATATATCCCAGCCATTGTTGATAAATTAAATGATTTAAGCAATAAAACCAGTGAATCAGTTAACATGATACCATCCTTTCTTCCAGCAAAGAATCATATGTAGAAAGTTTAGGCTGAGAGATATAGACAACTGGAACATGTACTGTGAGATTTAATTTTGATTTTATAATATCTGAGGTTAGTAGTTTTTTCTTTTTAAATATTTTTCTAAGAATATCAGCTACTCTATCTTCTCCCTTCATTGCCGCAAAATTCAGAATTGCCAGATACTCTTTCTCTCCGGCACGCTCTCCAAATTTGGTTACAAGATACTCATATGCACATTTAAAGATCTCTTGTGGGAAAAGTTGTTCTCTATATCGGCAAGATGCAAAAGCTCCCGGTTTCCTTTGCAGTGTTTTGATAACATGCCGATAGTTGATGCAATAGCCTATTCCTGTTTTTTTCTTAAGAGTTAAAAGATGCTTTATTCCAGTAAAAATCAGTATTTTATCTTCATAAACGCGAACCCTTACCTTACAGTTTTTAAGCCTGGAAGGAACACTGTAAGCCATCTTTTTAACTCTAATAGTTCCAAAACTGCTAACCCTTTTATCTTCTTCTATATATTCCGGAAGTCGTATCTCCTGTAACTCACGCATTACATCAAGTTCCTCGCTTAGCTTCTTTTTTCTGTTAAGATTAGTTTTAGTTAAAATATTTACAAGAAAACTTCTGTATTCATCTAAATTGGGGAAATTACTATTTCCTCTAATAAGAATATGTTGCCTTATTCGTTGCTTTAAGTGTCCGTTAGCACTTTCTACATCACCGTTTTCGTCAGGACTGTTTACGTTTATCGCACGAGGTTTTACGCTATAGTGATCAAGAAATGCGAGATAGCTATTGTTGAAATTTCGTGTCTTTTTCCCTGCACAAACTTGATGAGTTGCCGTTGTACTGTTGTCTGTCTGCAATATCTCAGGGACTGCACCAAGACGGAATACAGCAGATTGAAAACATTTTTTCAAAGATAAAAAACTTTCAGATGAAGCAATTTCAGCCCATTCCCAGTTAGAGTAAGTCAATACAGCATGAGATAATAAATGTTTAAATGGAAGCCCTGCAATTGTAATATTAAGCTTATTCATACAGGTCCAGTCAAGTTGCATTAGCCTACCTGGTATATGCTCTTGAGGTATACTCAAAAGTTTTGACTTACCCTTTCCCATTTTCCATGCTTTAACTCTTCGCTCAAATGTTCTTAATTGACCATCCTGAAACTTGCCGGGATACTTTCCTTGAAAATGTTGAAAAATAGCTAATGCCTGTAAATCATCTGATTTATTAAGCAAAGCATATAGTTCATCTTTTACATCTTCAAAAGGATCCAAACGTGTTCGCCATGTATGAGGCCTCTTCTGTTCAGATGGGGATTTACCGCTATGTATATACTTAGATCCAGTTTTACTATTCATACCAGCTTTCATTGAACTCATTAATATTTCTCCTGTACGATTAAATACCTGCATTAATTTCTGATACTGTTGGTCTGTTATCATAAGCAATCTCCCATATTTACTATTCAAAAAATAGCTTACAGGAAGATCTGTATAACAACAACATTAAGAGGTATTTTTAATTGTCGTTAGCAAGAGAATATAATTGTCGCTAGACGCTTGTATGTATAACTTACTTTTTCCTTAGAGGTTCCTGAATTATCCATAGGAGAT
>CAYUWK010000044.1:0-2637 GCA_964448435.1 uncultured Candidatus Saccharibacteria bacterium | reverse complement strand
CATATAATTTTATAGGTGTTTCCGGGTATTTCTTTTCTGCTTTAAGTTTATTAATTTTAGGGTTAAGGTCATGGGCAACATTTAAAATGGTTTGGGTAGAACGATAATTACTTTTAAGAGTAATTAATTTTACGTTTTTATAAAGGTTTTTAAAATATAAAAAGTTTTCTATTGATGCCCCCTGAAAACGAAAGATTGCTTGTTTCTCGTCCCCTACTATAAATAAATTAGGATCGGGATGGTAATTAACTAGTAATTCTAATATTTTATTCTGGGCACTGTTAGTATCTTGATGTTCATCTACTAGTACATATAAATATTGTTCTTGTAACGTTAAAAGTAAATCTTTATTTTCTTTTAAAGCTGACATAACTTGCATAATCATATCACTATAATCATAAAACCCGGATTTATGCATCATAGATTGATACTGGCCATATATTATACTAACTTCTTTATTGCGTATAATATGTTTTTCTATGTCTTTGTATTTCCCCTTCATATTGCCATTATATTTACCTTTTTCATGGTAAAGATCTTCTATCTTGTTAAAATCTTTTTCTTCTTGCTCAATTATTTTTATAAACTCTTCGGGTGTTATGCCTTGTTGTTTTAACTCATTAATAGTATTAATTATTGAACGAATATAAAAATATGGGCTGGAAAAAGGCCTTAATTTTTCAAACTTTGTATTATCAATAATTTCACGTATAATCTGAACTTGATCTACATCAGAGATATTTGTATATCCTATAATATCTTGAAAATAATCAGGATAGTTTTTAATAACATCATTAGCAAAACTATGAAATGTTGTGATCTTTATTTGATAGGCTAATACACCAATAAGTTCTATTAAATCTCTTTGCATAGAAGCTACACCTGACTCGGTAAAAGTAAGAGCCAAAATTGCTTCGGGAGGTGTATCAGTCTTGTTTAGAATGTTGGCGATTCTCATTGTAAGCAAATGAGTTTTACCAGTCCCTGGACCAGCAATAACCATTACAGGACCCTCTATTTCATCTACGGCTTTTTTTTGTTCTGGATTTAGTTGTTTATATTTTAATTCAAACTTATTCATAAATTTTACCAAGAAACTTCATCAACTTTTTTCTCTAATGGTTTGTTTTTTGATTTTTTCTTCCAGGCAGGACAAATATTTTTATATTCACACCAATTACATAATTTATTAATTTGAGGTAAAAGCTGTTTGTCATTTTTAGCTTTTTCTAAAATATCAATTACTTTTGTTTCTAAATCTTTTAGTCCCTCTTTTGTCCATTCTGTTTCGTAA
This sequence comes from uncultured Candidatus Saccharibacteria bacterium, assembly GCA_964448435.1. Classification (GTDB taxonomy): domain Bacteria; phylum Patescibacteriota; class Minisyncoccia; order Minisyncoccales; family CG1-02-41-26; genus CAYUWK01. The sequence goes on along the minus strand of CAYUWK010000044.1, from coordinate 1,343 downwards.
ATTTTTGAATATTTAATATAAATTAATCCGGCTCTTATTTTTTTGGCAAAGGGGTTAAGTTTTGAAGCAATAATTGCATAAATAGGAATTTGAACATCGTTTTCTATTATCTCTTCTATGGTGCTGAAAAAAGGCAATTTTCCAGTTTTATAATCCCACACAGAAATAGAAGAGTTTGAGTCTTGATCTATTCTATCTATTCTTCCTGCTATTAGAAAGTTTCCAATATTATATTCCATCCAATCTTCTAACGACAAAGGGACAACTGAAAGGTCAGTGCTAGCAATATAATTTTCAACCATAGCAATAGTTTTTAATCCAAATGCTTTCTCTTGGTCTATTGACTCAAACAATTTATTTCTTTGTTCAGTAGTCCAATAACTTTTACTCATACTATTTTTAGGTATTCTAGCCCAGGAGTACCTTACCATTTTACCAATATCTTGTTCTTTTCTTTTATCTATGGGAATTTCTGAAATATCAAAAAAGTTTTTAAGTGTCATGTGGACTACATTTCCAATAAAATTTTCAGGAGTATCAACAAATTTTGCTTTTATTTCTTTGTCGTTGTGACACTTAAATTGAAAAGGACATAAAAGATACTTATTTAATGCGCTGGGAAATATTTTTTTAGGAAATATATAAGACATATGTTTATGTTTAATCTATTTTCATTTTAACAAAAAATCGCTATAAAAGCGATTTCATAATAATTTATATTTATTATTTATTTTTTAACAAATCAATAATATAATCTTTTATTTTTAATTGTTCGGTAATACTATTTTCAAGCTCAATAGCAATAAACTCTGAAAAATAATTTAAAGGATATTTTTTTAAATAATCTAATTCAGATAAATCTTTTAAATAATGAGAATGATAATTTTTTCTACCTTTTTCTAAAGAAAAATGTTTTTTTATTGCTGAAATATGATTACATCTAATGGGATATTTTTCTAAAACACTTATATCATGCTCGTATGCTTTTTTGTCTAACAGTCTAATGTTTTCCAGATGAGTAAAATCTAAGCAAATTCCAGCATAATTTTTAATTTCTTCTTCATCTAATCTAAGAGCGGTTTTATTTTCAATAGCAATTATATCTTTATACTTGCTATAGTTATATAACAAAGGATATTGTTTTTCTGTATGAATATTAAAGATTTCAGTTTTGTAATTTTCTACTAGATAATCTAACTCTTCTAACTTCATATCTGATCTGACATGAACAAAAGGAATTTTTTCTATTTCTGTGTCTTGTAATAATTTATAAAACTCTTTTCTTTCTTTTTCTTCTAGTGCAGTTAAAAAAACAAAAACCTCTTTTAATTTGAGTTTTTTTA
>CAYUWK010000043.1:0-2736 GCA_964448435.1 uncultured Candidatus Saccharibacteria bacterium | reverse complement strand
ATTAGTCCAAAAATTAGTTGCTATGATTAAAAAAGAAAAAAGGTCGAATAATAAATAATAATTAAATTATTAATTAATATGCCAAATAAAGAAGGAGAGTTAATAGGTAAAATTACACATTATTTTGATAAAATCAAAGTAATGGTTATAGATTTGACAGGAACATTAAAAGAAGGAGATACTATCAGAATCATTGGAGGAGAAACAACTGATTTTGAACAAAAAGTTGGTTTAATGGAAATTGATCATAAAAAAATCAAACAAGGGAAAAAAGGAGAACCAGTTGGGTTAGAAGTGAAAGAAAAAGTTAGAGAAGGATATAAGGTTTATAAAATATAAAATAGATAGAATATAGTTAAATATGAAAGATAAAAGTTCAGTTTTAGCTTTGGCTTCTTTAATCGGGACGATAATTGGAGCAGGAGTTTTTGGAATACCCTATGTAATGGCGAAAAGCGGAATTGTTTTTTGCCTTTTCTATTTTCTTATTTTGGGCACAGTGGTGCTTATTTTGCATTTGTTTTTCGGAGAGATTATTTTAAGAACTAAGCAAAAATATAGATTAATTGGTTATACTGAAAAATATTTAGGCAAAAAGGCCAAGATATTAGTTTCTTTTTCAACTATTTTAGGTACAATCGGCTCTCTTTTGGCCTATATTATTCTAACTAACAATTTTTTAAAAATTATTTTGCCAGGACATATAAACTCTTTATATATAGGTTTAATTTTATGGGCAGTTTTATCGTTTTTTGTTTTTTCTGGCATAAAAAGAATTTCTCAAGTTCAATTTTTAATGAATATTTGTTTTTTTACAGCAATTTTTCTTGTTTTTTTTAATGCCTTGCCTAAAATTGATATTAATAATTTTATTTTAACCAATTCAAGATATGTTTTTCTTCCTTATGGGGTAATTCTTTTTAGCTTGGTTGGCTGGAATGCCATACCAGGGGTTGAAAATATTTTAGTTGATAAGAAAAATCTTAAAAAAGTAATATTACAAGCAATGATAATTTGTCTTTGTTTTTATTTTTTATTTGGTTTACTTATCAGCGGAGTAACAGGTAGCAATACAAGCCCAGAAGCATTTCAAGGCCTTGTTCCTTTTCTAGGGCAAAAGGTTATGCTTTTAGGCGCAATCTTTGGTATATTTGCTGTCTCTACTTCTTTTTTAACTTCCGCAAACTATCTTAAGAATACTTTAATTTTTGATTATAAAATTCCATTTTTAATTTCTTTTAGTTTAGTTATTTTTATTCCTTTAATTTTATTTTTAATTGGCGTCAGACAATTTATTTGGGTTATTGCTTTTATAGGAATATTTATGGGACTAGTTGATGGAACAGTTATTAGTTTGATTTATCAAAAGGCAAAAAAATACGGAGACAGAATTCCAGAATATAGTTTAAATATTCCCAAATACTTTTTTTATTCAATAATAATCATTCTATTTTTAGGAGCGTTTATAGAAATTCTTAAATACTTTATTTAATTATGAAATTTATTGCTGATTTTCATATCCATTCTAAATACTCAAGAGCTACTTCTCCTCAATCCGACTTGGAACATTTAGAAGAACAAGCAGTGATTAAAGGAATTGATGTTTTAGGCACAGGAGATTTTACTCATCCGGAATGGTTTAAAAATCTAAAAGAAAAACTAGAACCGGCTGAACCAGGTTTGTTCAGACTTAAAAATGGGAAAACAAGATTTATTTTAACTTCGGAGATTAGTTGTATTTATTCCAAGAATGGGAAAGTTAGAAAAATTCATATTTTAATCTTGGCTCCTGATTTTGAAACTGTTGAAAAAATAAATACTAAACTTAGTTGGATAGGAAATCTGAAATCTGACGGTAGGCCTATTTTAGGACTTGATGCCAAGGAATTGGTTAAAATTATTTTAAGTGTTTCTTCTGATTGTTTAATTATCCCGGCTCATGTAATGACTCCGTGGTTTGGTTTATTTGGCTCAAAATCTGGATTTGATTCTTTAGAAGAATGTTTTGAAGATTATTCTAAATATATTTTTGCTATGGAAACAGGTCTTTCAGCAGATCCCAAAATGCTTTGGCGAATGCCAGATGTTAGGAAAGTTACATTAATCTCAAATTCAGATGCTCATAGTCCAGCAAAAATTGGCAGAGAAGTAAATGTTTTTGATACGGAATTAAATTATTCAGAAATAATTGAAGCAATAAAATCAGGGGATCTTAAAAAATTTCTCTATACTATTGAATTCTTTCCTCAACAAGGTAAGTATTATTATGATGGGCATAGAAAATGTGAGGTTAGTTGTTCTCCTCAAGAAACAAAAAAATATAATGGAATTTGTCCTGTATGTGGGAGACCATTAACCATAGGAGTTTTAACTAGGGTAGAAGAACTAGCTGACAAACCAAAAGGATTCAGACCAGAGAATGCAATTCCTTTTAAAAGTTTGATTCCTCTGAAAGAAATTATTGCGGATTTATTAAAAGTGGGAGTTGGCACAAAAGGCGTTGAGAAAGAATATAAGAACTTAATTGAAAAATTTGGTTCAGAAATTAATATTTTACTTAATACTCCGGCGTCTGATCTAAAAGAAACAAGTTTACCAGAAATTTCAGAAGCAATCTCAAGGTTAAGAAAAGGAGAAATACATATTGATCCTGGGTATGATGGTGAGTATGGAAAGATTGATATATTTTCAAATGGGAAAAAGAAAAAACCTTCAGGTCAAAAAAACTTATTTTAA
>CAYUWK010000042.1:0-2838 GCA_964448435.1 uncultured Candidatus Saccharibacteria bacterium | reverse complement strand
TTTTAAAAAATGTATTGAAAAATATGGAGCTCCGCAAAGAGAAATGAAAAAAGCACTAGAGATATTAGAAACTCAGATAAAACAAGAAGGAAAGTTAGCGCCCGGAGAAAAAATAAAATTTAAAAGATTGACAGAAGACGCTCCAGTAATAAAAATGGTGAATGTAGTTTTAAAACAAGCTGTTGAAGGCAAAGCTTCAGATATCCACATTGAACCAACAAGAGAAAATTTAAGGGTTCGTTATAGGTTAGATGGTATTTTATATTCTACATTGTTTTTACCCTTACAGATTCATCCATCAATTGTAGCTCGTATAAAAATTCTCAGTAGATTAAAAATTGACGAAACAAGAATTCCTCAAGATGGTCGTTTTTCAGCTCAGATCAATGAAGAAAATATTGATTTTCGTGTTTCTACTTTTCCAACTACTTTAGGAGAAAAAGTTGTATTAAGGGTGCTTGATCCTGAAAAAGGGATTAAGTCTTTACAAAAAATAGGTTTAGAAAAAGAGAATCTTATTAAAATTGAAAATGCACTTGGTAGAACGTTTGGTATGATTTTAATTACTGGTCCTACTGGTTCTGGTAAAACAACAACATTATATTCTATTTTAAAAATATTGAATAAAGAAGGAGTTAATATAGTGACCTTAGAGGACCCTGTCGAATATTTTATGGCTGGAATTAATCAATCTCAAGTTAGACCTGATATTGGTTATACTTTTGCCAAGGGATTACGTCAGATTTTGAGGCAAGATCCAGATATTATTATGGTTGGTGAAATTAGAGATCAGGAAACAGCAGAACTGGCAGTTCATGCAGCTTTAACAGGTCATTTAGTTCTTTCAACTTTACATACCAATAATGCCTCAGATGTTATCCCTCGACTCATTGACATGGGGATAAAACCGTTTTTAGTTCCGGCAAGTTTAGCTATTACCTTAAGTCAAAGATTAGTCAGAAAACTTTGTCCTTTTTGCAAGAAAAAAGTAAAAGCGTCTGTAGAAGATAAAAAATTTATTCTTGATACAATTAGAAAAATGCCGATTTCTATGCAAAGGAAAATTAAAATTCCAAATCCTCTTTATATTTTTAAATCCAATGGATGTGAAAAATGTAGCAATAAAGGATATTCAGGAAGACTGGGGATATTTGAAGTTATAGAAATGACGGATAATTTATCAAATATAGTTATTAAGAATCCTAATAAAATAAAAATTTTGGAAGAAGCCAGAAATCAGGATATGATATCAATGAAAGAAGATGGCGTATTAAAGGTTTTAAAAGGAATTACTACTATTAAAGAAGTTATGAGAGTAACTGAGGAAAAATAAAATTATAATTTATGAATTACGAGATTCAAATAAAAAAACTTTTGAATATCGCCATTGGAAGAGATGCATCTGATTTACATATTTCAGTTGGACATAAACCAATTTTAAGAATAACGAGAAGATTGATTAAACTAGAAAAAGAGCAAATAATAGCTCCTAAAAATTCAGAAGGAATGGCTTTTGCTTTGATGAGCACTAAACAAAAAGAAAAATTTTTAAGAGAAAAAGAGATGGATTTTGCTTATAATTTTGGTAATATTGCTCGTTTTAGAGTGAATGTTTTTTTTCAAAGAAGAACGATTAGTATTGCCTTTAGGTTGATTCCTTCAGAAATTAGAACTATTGAAGAATTAAACCTTCCACCTATCTTACATCAATTTACGGAAGCAAAACAAGGTTTTGTTTTGATTACGGGAGCTTCTTCTCAGGGGAAATCAACAACTTTAGCTTGTTTAATCAACGAGATTAACAACAACAGAGAAGATCATATAATTACAATAGAAAATCCAATTGAATATGTGTTTAAAGATAATAAATCTATTGTAGACCAAAGAGAAGTTTACCAAGACACATTAAGTTTTTCTCGGGCATTAAGGTCTACTTTGAGAGAAGATCCTGATGTAATTATGGTTGGAGAAATGAGAGATTTAGAAACAATAGCCACTGCCATAACAGCAGCTGAAACAGGGCATTTAGTTTTTGCTACACTCCATACAAATTCAGCTAGTCAAACTATTAATAGAATTGTTGATGTTTTCCCTTCTTTTCAACAAAATCAAATTCGGGCCCAATTAACAGGATCTCTTTTGGGAATAGTTTCTCAACGGCTTGTGCCTCAAATTGAAGAAGGATTTATTCCTGCTTGCGAAATAATGCTTGCTAGCCCAGCAGTGAATAATTTAATTCGAGAGAATAAAATTCATGAGATACCTTCTGTTATTGGGACATCAAGAAAGGATGGAATGATATCGCTTAACCAATCTTTATATGATTTTGTTATGAATGGAAAAATTAGTAAAGAAATGGCCATAAAGTATTCCTTGTCTCCTAAAGATTTAATAACTCGTTTAAAGAAATAATTATGAAATTTAGCTATAAAGCGAAAACAAAAGAAGGAAAAGTCCAAAAAGGAGTAATTGAAGCCTTTTCAAAAAAAGGAGCATTGAGTGTTTTAGAAAAATATGGGTTTTATATAATTTCTTTAGATGAAACAAAAAAATTAAGTTTTTTTCAAAAAGACATAATTTCAAAAAAGGTTACGCTTAAAGATATAACAATTTTTACTCGTCAGATTTCAGTTATGCTTAACTCAGCTATATCCCCAGTGGAAGCACTAAGAAGTCAAGTTTCTCAAGCAGAAAATCAAGAGTTTAGAGAAAAGATTTTAAAGATTGCTGAAATGGTAGAGACAGGAAGTTCTTTGAGTCAAGCATTTTCAACATATCCAAAAATATTTGATTCTTTTTATGTTAATTGTATGAAATCTGGAGAAGCGTCAGGAAAGG
>CAYUWK010000041.1:0-2912 GCA_964448435.1 uncultured Candidatus Saccharibacteria bacterium | reverse complement strand
TAAATTAGCCATTGTTTTTTGTATTCTTTCAAAATCATTGTCTTCTCCTTGATCTGAAAGTCTTCCAGTTCTTAGTTTCCATAAATCAATATCTGCTTGGACAGCAATCAAACGATCAATAACTTGGTCTTTTGACATCTCTAAGCTAAATATTCCTACAGGAATTTTATTTTCACAAGCAACATGTTTTGCTATATCTATGGCTAAGGCAGATTTACCTAAACTTGGGCGGGCAGCTAATATTATTAAATCTGATTTTTGGAGACCAGCTAGAACATTGTCTAATTTTGTAAAACCAGTTGCTATCCCTCGTAAAGTACCCTTATTTTTGGAAAGTTCATCAATTCTTTTAAATGTTTCGCCTAGTATTTCTTTAACAGGAACAAATCTTTGACTTAAAGATTTTTGAGCAATGCTAAATATCTTTTTTTCAGCATTATCTAATAAAACATCAACATCTTCTGATTCTTTGTGTCCCATTTCTCCAATCTCATAACTGGCGATAATTAAATCTCTTAATATTCTCTTTTGTTGAACTATTTTGGCATAATTTGAAATATGGGATGCAGTGGGGACAAGATTGGCTAGGCTTGTAAGATAACTTGCTCCACCTATTCTTTCTAATTCTTTCTTTGCTTTTAATTTTGAAGATACACTCAAGAAATCAATTGGTTCTCTTTTTTCAAAAAGTTCTGTTATTGTTTCATAAATCTTTTGATGAGTATCTTTGTAAAAATCTTTAATCAATAAAAAATCGACCACTTTAAAAATAGCATCTGGGTCGATCATTAAACTTCCTAGGAGAGATTTTTCCGCTTCAATGTCTTGAGGAGGTAAATTTCTCTCTGATTTTTTAGAGTTTGAAGAAATCATATTATGTGTTGTTATCCTAAATCTTTGAGCTCTCAATGTCAATTGATTTTTGTTCCCTTTTTAGTATCTTCTATATTATAACCAAGCTTATTAATTTCTTTTCTAACTTCATCAGCTTTTTCCCATTGTTTTTTATTTCGGTATTCTTGTCTTTGTTCTATTAATTCTTTAATTACCCTAGGAGCTTCTTGCTGTTTTATATTTTTTAGATCTAAACCAAAAACCTTATCAAAATTCAAAGCTATACAATATTTTTCTTTATTTGAAAGATTCTTATCATTTAGCATTTTCCAGAATAAAGCTATAGCTTTTGGCATATCCAAGTCATTATTAATAAAATTAAGAAACTTATCTTGATATGCTTTAACTTTTTTAGATGTTATCTTAGTTTTTGACTTTATTTCTATTATTTTATTATAAATTTTGTCTAAAGCATTCTGGCTGGCTTCTAAGTTTTCTTTTGAAAATATTAATTGGGAACGATAATGAGCAGTTAAACATAAATAGCGGTAGGCAAGGGGATTAAAACCTTTTTTAATCAAATCATCGAGCGTGGTGATCTTTCCCTTAGATTTACTCATTTTACCCTTATTCAGTAATAAAAACTCACCATGGAGCCAAAAACGGGCTAAAATCTTATCATAAGCAGCTTCTGATTGAGCAATTTCATTAGTATGGTGTATTTGGATATGGTCAATACCTCCACAATGGATATCAAAAGGAATCCCTAGTTCTTTAGCGCTCATAACTACACATTCTGTGTGCCAGCCTGGAAATCCAACTCCCCAAGGAGAATCCCATTCCATTTGTCTTTTACTTTTTTTGGGACTGAATTTCCACAGAGCAAAGTCAGTGGGGTTTTTCTTGCCAGGAGTCATTTTAACTCTAGCTCCTGCTTTCATTTCTTGTTTTATCTTTTCTATTTTGTTTCCCCAAAGCCGTCCATATGTTTTAAGTTGGGAAGTATCAAAATAAATACCATCTTTAATTTTATAGGTAAATCCTTTTTTTTCTAAAGTTTTTATTAAGTTTATCTGTTCTTTAATCGTGTCAGTTGCTTTTATCCAAACACTTGGTTCTTGAATATTTAAATTCTTAATGTCTTTTTTAAAATGTTCTGTATAAAATTCAGCAATTTGCCAAACAGTCTTGTTTTCTCTTTTTGCTCCTTTTTCTAGTTTATCTTCTCCAGTATCAGCGTCAGAAGTTAAATGTCCCACATCTGTAATATTCATTACATGTTTTACTTTGTATTTATTATATTCCAAAGTTCGTCTTAATATATCTTCAAAGAGATAAGTTCTTAAGTTACCAATATGTGCGTACCAATAAACCGTAGGTCCACAAGTATAAAGACTAACCTTTTTATCCTTTAAAGGCTTAAAGATTTCTTTTTTTCTATGAAGGGTATTATATAGTTGGATCATATTTGTATATATAATAATACACTAGTTTTTTGTAAATCTCAATTATTGACAAATTAAAATATATTTGGTATAGTATAAATGTTTTAAGAAAAAGAGATTCTTAAGATAGTTTAAAAATTTAAAAGGAAAGAGGTGCTAAGTATGAAAAACATTCTTAAAGAAGTGGATAAGATGCTCAAAGAGTTAAGGCGAAAAGAAGTGATAAAAGTTGATACCAGAGTTGGTTTACTCACTGAATTAATAAAACGGACCCAGACAAGAAAGATATTTTTGACAACAAAGAACTCTCAAGGAAAAAAAGAAACATTAATGGTTTCAGAAAATGGAGTATTCTTCCTATTGGATAAAAGTAGATATATGTATAACCAAACAATAGACTTTTCTAAGGAGCACATAGAAGAATGGGCTAATAATCCAGAAGAAGAATGGGCTAATAATGCAGAAGATGTAGGCGGTTTTCTTCAAAGGGTCCTAGGTAAAGAAGAGGAAGTAGAGATAGAAATAATGTAGAAAGACTCAAGTATGTCCCGGAAGTTGGTTTTAATCAACTTTCGGGACCGTGTCAAATCATTTAACTATCTGACCGAAACAGGATTTGACTGAGCAGTTAAA
>CAYUWK010000040.1:0-3066 GCA_964448435.1 uncultured Candidatus Saccharibacteria bacterium | reverse complement strand
CAGTTTTGGACTCTTTGGTTATTCTACTATAATTCTAAAAGTTTGTCAACCCCCCTTTTAGTTAATTTAGAAATATAATAAATAATCCTTTAAAATTTATTATCGTCCTGCTTCTAAGTATAATATGCCCTACCCAGATATTAGGTGCTGAATATTTAGATGTTATTATAAATGAAATCGCCTGGATGGGGACTGAGGGCTCTGCAAACGATGAATGGATTGAACTATACAACAACTCATCGTCCTCAATAGATTTAAACGGATGGGGAATAATAAGTGATGATAAAACTCCAAATATTTTTTTAAAAAATAGAATCCCTGCTAAAGGATTTTTTATTTTAGAAAGGACTAACGACACCACATTGCCTAAAATCAAGTCTGATTTAATATATAAAGGCAATTTGAGCAACAATGGAGAACATTTAAAATTAATTGATAACAATAAAAAAATAATAGATGAAATAGATTGTTCAAAAAAATGGTTTTTTGGCGATAATGAGGTCAAAAAAACAATGGAAAGAAAAAATACGTTGATTGGGGGAGATAATTCAGAAAACTGGCAAACAAGTGAAAATTCTGGAGGAACTCCTGATCGCAAGAATAGTGAAGGCCAGAAAATCAAAGAAAAAGTAGTCTCTTCTTTTATAGAACAGAATAACCAAGGATCAAAAACATTTAAAGATAAAACACAAAATCCATTTTTTAGTTTTTTAATTGCTTTGTCTGTGGCTACGTCTTCTGGAGCATTCGTTTTATTTTTAAAAAAGAAAATAGAAAAAGAATATTGATTTTAAAGTTATTTTAAAGTAAAATAAAAACATTAAAATGTAAATTGATAAATATATGTCAGGTCATTCGCATTTTTCAAGTATAAAACATAAAAAAGCCATAGAAGACGAAAAAAGAGGCAGAATCTTTTCAAAATTTTCCAAGATGATTTCCGTTGCGGTAAAAGACGGAATAGACCCTGATTCTAATTCTAGATTAAGGCAGGTGCTAGATGAAGCCAAAAAATTTAATATGCCGAAAGACAAAATCGAAAGAGCAATCAAAAGAGGTACCGGAGAAATAGAAGGAAAAAAGTTAGAGGAAATAACCTATGAAGCATTCGGGCCAGGAGGGATTGCAGTCATTATTGAGTGCATAACAGATAATAGAAATAGAACATTGGGTGAAATAAAAAATATTCTTCAAAAATATAATGGCAAACTAGCAGAATCCGGTTCTGTGAAATGGTTGTTTGAAAGAAAAGGAATTATAACTTTACAAATTAACGACGATGAAACATCTGCTAACAAGGACGTATCATCAATTGAGCTAATCGCCATAGAGTCTGGAGCAGAAGACATTAATTATAATGAAAAAGACAACATTTTAGATATTTACACAAAAACAGAAGAGTTAGAAAAAGTTAAGGAAAATTTAGCTAATAAAAAAATAGAAATCGGCTCCTCTTGTCTGGGATGGACAGCAAAAGACAACGTAGATATTGAGAGGAAAGAAAAAAATACTTGCGAAAAGTTTTTTGAAGGGCTAGACGAGAACGATGACGTCCAAAATATCTATTCTAACTTAAAAAGTAATTAATATGCCAAAAGAAGCCCAAATAAGAAAAAAAATAGTTGAAATATTAGAAGAGGACGGCTGGATTGTTTGGTATCCTTCAAAAGTAAAGTATCAACAAAACGATGTTTTCGGAATTATTGATTTGTTAGCTATAAAAGGAAAAAAGAAAAAAAATATCCAGATAACTACCGTTTCCAATCTTTCTGCCAGAAGAAAAAAAATAACTGACTTTGTTAAAAAAGCTAATGTGGAACTTCCCGTTGAAATCTGGGCATGGAATCAGAAAAAAAAGATTTTTAAAAAAGAAAAAATTCATATAAAAATGAAACCTGTTAAAAAATAAAGAATTTATTCTTAATGGGGTTGACAACTCTTTTTATAACATTATAATGTTTTACATATGCTAAAAGGTCGGCTTAAGAAAATTTAATTTAATTTAATAAATTTAAATTTATATGGAAATTCAAGACAATATTTTAAACCCATTTGTTAGCGAAGAAGAAGGAGAGGTAGAAACACCTGAGACAGAAGAAGAGACAGAGACAGAGAAAGAAGAAGAGGAGAAAGAGGAAGAGGAGAAAGAGGGAGAGGAAGAGGAAGAAACAGAAGAAGAGGAGGAAGAGGAAGAGAAAGAGGGGGAGGAGAAAGAAGAAGAAAGTGGAAACGATGAGGAAGAATAAAAAAGCCGACATAGAAAAAGAATAATTGTTAAGCCCTGCTTTTAGCGGGGCTTTTGAATATACCAAGATTTCAAAAATAAAATATGCTATTATTAATATATGGCAAAAAGAATTTATCAAAAAAAAGTTTTTAAAAAAAATAAAAAAAACATTATTTTCCTTCTTTTCAAAATATCTTTAATTTTATTCTGCGTTTTTTTATTTTCTGCTATTTTTTTATTTATTCTTAATATTAAAGATTTACCAAGACCTGAAAAATTTAACGAAGGTATTATTCCGCAATCAACAAAGATTTATGATAGAACTGGAGAAGTTCTTTTATATGAAATTATCGGAGAGGAAAAGAGAACATTGGTTTCTTTTTCTGAAATCCCAGATAATTTGAAATGGGCCGTAATTTCGGCAGAAGATAAAAACTTTTATAAACATCAAGGGATAGATGTCCAAGCAATATTACGAGCTATTTTAATAGATTTAAAAATTAGGAAACCACTTCACGGAGCATCAACAATTACTCAACAATTAATTCGTTCCTACTTTTTAACAACTAAAAAAACATTGGAAAGAAAAACCCAAGAGATTACTTTGGCTCTAGAATTAGAAAGAAGATATTCAAAAGATCAAATATTAGAATGGTATTTAAATATAATTCCTTTTGGTTCAAATCTTTATGGAGTAGAATCAACATCTCAAACCTTTTTTGGAAAACATATTTCTGATATTACACTAGAAGAAGCAGCTTTAATGGCTGCTATTATTAGGGCTCCGTCTTATTTTTGGCCCCAAGGAGATCATGTCGACGAATTATTAAACAGAAAAG
>CAYUWK010000039.1:1622-3116 GCA_964448435.1 uncultured Candidatus Saccharibacteria bacterium | reverse complement strand
TCTTCTGCCTTAGAATTTTTAAAAAAAGATTTTAAAAAAGTATCAAGAATCACGATTATACGAGATTTAAGATTTTTAGTTAAAAAAGGATTTTTATTGCGGCAAGGTGCAGGCCGAACAACAAAATATATATTTACTCAAAAATATAAGCTTATTAAAAAAAGCAATGTACAGGAATATTTTTCTATGCCTCAAGATAAACGTGAAATTAAAAAACATCTTGATTTTAATATTTTTAATATATTGAAAAAAGAATCTATTTTTACTTTAGAAGAGAAAAAATTATTGAGATCTTTACATCAAAAATTTCAACTAAACTTTAAAAAAATAAAAAGTAAAACTTTAATTGCTAAAGAGTTTGAACGGCTTATTATTGAATTTTCATGGAAATCTTCACAAATTGAAGGCAATACTTATTCACTTTTAGATACCGAAAATTTAATAAGAGAAAATAAAGCCGTAAAAGGTAAAACCAAAGAAGAAACACAGATGATTCTTAACCACAAAAAAGCTTTTATTTTTATTCTAAAAAATAAAAGAAAATTCAAAAGTTTATCGCGAGCAAAAATTGAACAAATACATCAACTCTTAACTACTGATTTAGGAATCACTAAAAATTTGCGAACTACATTAGTAAGAATTACAGGAACAAATTATAAGCCGTTAGATAACATTTTTCAAATAGAGGAAGCTATGGAAAAAATGATTAAATTAATAAATAATAAAAAAGATGTTTTTGAAAAAGCTTTTCTGGCTTTAGTCTTATTATCATATATTCAACCATTTGAAGATGGCAACAAACGAACTGCCCGTTTAGTTTCTAATGCCTTGTTAATAGCTTATGATAGTATCCCGATTTCTTATCGTGCTGTTAATGAAGTAGAATATAAAAAAGCAAGCTTGCTTTTTTATGAAATAAATAATTTGTTTTATTTTAAAGAAATTTTTATTAAACAATTTGAATTTGCAGTTGAAAATTACTTTCAATAAAAGAAAAAATTGATTTTTTAAACAAATAAATATAAAATTATCTTTTTATTTAGTTAACTTTTTGGTATAATAAAACAATTAATAATTAATATTTATGAAAATTTTAATTAGTTCTCTAACATATCCTTTGCGTAATGGAGTAACTGTTTCTATAGATGCAACCGTAGATGGACTTATCGCCAAAGGTGATAAAGTACTTGTTGTCTCTCCAAAATATAATAAAACTAAACATAGACCTGAACATTGTCCAGTGCCTTCTTCTGTTCTAGTTAAAGCTTTAGGTTCATTAATAGGAAAAGAGGAAAAAACATTTGGAATTACAGCTCGTTATCATATAGATAAAATTATAAAGAAATTTAATCCAGATCTTTTTTGGATGCACACTTTGAGCTTTATTCCTAATGCTTTTGAATTATGTATACTTAATTCAAATAAGCCCAAAGTACTAACTTATCATACTTTGGTTGAAGAATACGGGAGAATGTATGCTGGAAAAGTTGGAGC
>CAYUWK010000039.1:0-1522 GCA_964448435.1 uncultured Candidatus Saccharibacteria bacterium | reverse complement strand
GGAGAAGCCATGATGGCTGGAACACCAGTAGTAGCTTATTATTCACAAATTCAACCAGAGATATACCCAAAAAATTTAGCTATTGTTGTTAATAACCAATTAGAGTTTTCAAATGCGACTTTAAATATCCTTAAGAATAAAGAAAAAAGAGAAAAAATGACCAAAGATGCCAAGAAATTCGTTTTAGAAAACTTTTCTAGAGAAGCAATGACTAGAAAACAAAGAGAATTATTCGCAAAAGTTCATAAAGGTGTTGACTTTTAGCTGAAATTTGGTATAATAATACAAAAGAATAATCTTTGAGATTATTTTTTTGTTTAATTTAGATCTTTAAAATAAATAAATAAAAGGAGTAAGTTATTTTGAAAAAAATAAAGAAATTTTTCAGAGCATTAAAATTAGTTCTCAGATACGAAGAAGATGGATTATTTAAAGATCATTTGACTGGATGTTATCTTAGATTATTTTTTGAAAAAATGGCAGAAAGAGAAATCAGTTTAGCAGAAAGACATCAACATAAACTTTGTTTTATTTTAGTTGATGTTGACAAATTAAAAATGATAAATGATAAGCATGGACATCTAGAAGGAGACAAAGCTTTAAAAAAAATAGTAGAAATTCTTGAAATAAATTGTCGAAAGACTGATTTAATCTGCCGCTGGGGAGGAGATGAATTCATTATCATCATGCCAGATACAACTATATTAGCATCTAAGAGATTTCTCAAAAAAGTTTGTGGAGAATTAGATAAATTTTCCCTAAGCATTAGCGTAGGAACTGCATTTTGGGAAAAGGGCCTAGACTTAGATGCTTTGATTGACATAGCTGATATCAAGCTCCTTACAGAAAAAAGAATAAAAAAACTCAAATTTAATGTTTGAGTTTTTTCTTTAAAAGTTGAAAATATATTTAATAAGATTTAAAATAAAAGTACAATGATTGATTTTGAAAAATTAGTTCAAGAGGCAACACTAACTTTGCCCAAAGAGATTCAAAAGAAAATGGAAAATGTTGCTATTTGCATTGCTCAAAATCCATCTGAACTTGAACTTAGAAAAGCAGGTACCAGAATTGATAATACTCTTCTGGGTCTTTATCAGGGGTTTCCCAAAACAGTTTGGGGTAGAAATAATATTTCAGGAAGATTACCAGATAAGATTACAATTTTTCAAGAATCAATTACAAGGTTATCTAAAACAGAACAAGACATTAAAGAGTTAGTTAAAATTGTTGTTTGGCATGAAATAGCTCATCACTTTGGCTTTAATGAAAAAGGAGTAAGAACACTTGAACTAAAATGGAGAAAAGATAAAAATAAATAAAAATATGCCTAAGCCAATTAAAAGGGTAAAAAGAATTAAACAAGTTAGAAGGGTAAAAAAAATTAATCAAATTGAAAAAGCAGACAAAGCCAACCAACGAAAATGGGGACTGGCCAGACGACTTGAACATACTAGAATTAAAGGAAAAAGAAAGTAAAGGATTTATACCCCTTTACTTTTTTAAAGAATCTGGTATAATA
>CAYUWK010000038.1:0-3148 GCA_964448435.1 uncultured Candidatus Saccharibacteria bacterium | reverse complement strand
ATTAATTATTAATAAAAATATGAGAAAAAATACAACAGTCCAACGTTTACATATTGTTAAGGGTCAAATAGATGGCTTAATTAAGCTTATAGAAAGACAAGAAGATTGTCGCAAGGTAACAGAACAATTTTATGCAATAAATGCTGGTTTTAAAAAAGCGATTGAAATACATTTTAAAGATAATTTATCTTCTTGTTTAAAATCCATTAATTTTAAAAGAAGAAAAACGATTGAGTTTTTGTTAAAAGAAATAATTAAAAATAAATAATTTTTATGCCAAATTTAATTCTAACTGATAAAAATTTTTCGGAAGAAGTTTTCAAGAGCCAAAAACCGGTTTTGGTTGATTTTTGGGCGGAATGGTGTATTCCTTGCCAAATGATAACTCCAATTGTTCAAGAAATTGCTAATGAATTCGGCGAAAAAATAAAAGTAGGTAAATTTAACGTTGACGAAAATCCTTTAATTTCTACTACTTTTTCAATAGATAGAATTCCTGCTTTAATTTTGTTCAATAATGGGGAAATAATTCAAAGATTTATTGGTGTTCAGCCAAAGGAGATTATTGCAGAAGCCGTTAAGTCTGTTATTGAAAAAGAAAGTCAAAACTAATTTTATGAATAAGGAAATTAAAAAAATTACAATTTTACCAGGAATAAATAAATTCGGGAAAAAAGAGAATTTTGAAAGAATCAACATAGATAAAGGAGAAGTAGTAGCTATTGTCGGACATACAGGAGCAGGTAAGAGTCAGCTTCTTTATGATCTCGAAAGATTAGCCCAAAAAGACACTAAAAGTAAAAGAAAAATTTTAGTTAACGATAAAATTCCTGATAAACAATTAAGATTTAACCCAAAGAGAAAATTGATTGCTTCATTGGCTCAAAGTATGAATTTTTTTACAGATATGCCCGTTGGAGACTTTTTACAATTGCATTTAGAGTCCCGTGGAAAGAAATCAAAACAAGGATTGATTGAGGAAGTGATAAAAGAAGCTAACAGGATTACAGGCGAGGCAATTTCTTATAAAATGAATTTGCTTAGTTTGTCTGGTGGTCAAAGCAGAGCCCTAATGATTTCTGATGTAGCCAATATCAGCATTTCACCAATTATTTTGATTGATGAAATAGAAAACGCAGGTATCAAAAAAGAGGAAGCGATTAAAATTTTAGTAGAGGAAGGAAAAATTATTTTAATTGCTACCCATGATCCTTCTTTAGCATTAACTGCTGATAAAAGAATTATTATTAAAGACGGAGGTATTGTTAAGATTTTAAATACTTCTTTAAAGGAAAAAGGTATTGCTCATTATCTTAACTGGGTAGGAAATTATGGGTTGGACATAAGAAAAAAAATAAGAAAAGGCGAGGAAATTAAAAACATAGAAATATACTGCGAACCGATTAAACATAATAATAATTTCTAAAAATAATATGAAATTTATAATTTTTGCAGGGACACCTGGCTCAGGTAAAACAAGCATAATTAGATATATAATTCAGGAGCTAAAAGATGATTTTAAATTATTTTTTGCTAAGTTTGATTGTTTGCAAACATCAGATGATGAACGGATTGCCGAGGAGTATAAAATTCCAACGGTTAAAAAATTAGCTGGAGAGCTTTGTCCAGACCATTATACAGCTTTGGAAATACCCAAAATAATTAAAGAAAACCAAGATAAAGATATTATTATTTTAGAGACTGCGGGCTTATGTCTTCGTTGTTCTCCTTATGTTAAAGAAGGATTAGGAATTAATGTTTTGGATATTATCTCTGGAGATCCTTCTCGCTATGGACCAATTTTGACCGAAGCAGATGTAGTAGCTATTAGTAAGGGAGATTTAATTTCCCAAGCAGAAAGAGAGATTTTTAGAACAAAAGTTTTAAGAGCTAACTCCGAAGCGAAAATAACAGAAGTTAACGGATTTACAGGGGAGGGGGCCATTGATATTGTAGGTTCCATAAAGGAGTCCTCTGATATTAAAGACGAGAAATTAACATTAAAACACTCTATGCCTTCAGCAGTTTGCGGATATTGTTATGGAAATAAAATAATTGATGAAAAAGAAACACAAAAAAGATATTTAGCTGGGAAAGAATTAAAGAATTTGGTTCCTAATTTAAACTGTGGGAAATGCGGTTTTAAATCTTGCAATGAATTTATCAGAGCGGTTTTAGACGGAAAAGTAAAAAAAGAGCAATGTCCATTTATTAAACAAAAAATCGGAAATAAAAACAACTAAAAAATAATTTTATGCCTTGGATAAATAAAGAAAAATGTATTGGTTGTGGGAAATGTGTTGATATCTGTCCTGTTGGAGCCATCTCCATGAAAGATGACAAGGCGGTTATTGACCAAAGCAAATGTATACAGTGCGGCAAATGTTTAGACATTTGTCCACAGGTAGCAATTCGGCCAAATTCTGAAAATCTGAATTTGAGAAAACATAGATTTAGTGGCCAGAGAAGGGGGTTTGGTTTTGGCAGAAAAGGCGGTCGTAACAACTGATATATTTTTTAATATGGTAAAAAGAAAAAAAGAGTTTGAGAAGTTACTTAAAGAATATCAGGGCTATGCAAAGAAAAATGGTTTTCATTTAAATCCAGATCAAAAAGTGGTGGATTCCCTAATTGGAGTGTTGCTAGAACGAGAAAAAAAATACGGCAAAAAGTATTGTCCTTGTCACCGAGTTAAGAATATTAAAAAAGAAGATGATAAAATTATCTGTCCTTGTGTTTACCATAAAAAAGAAATTGAAAAATATGGACACTGTCATTGCTTTTTATTTGTAAAATAAACTTAATAAAAATATGAGCAAGTTTAAGGTTAATAAATCAAAATGTGCTGGTTGTGGAGCTTGTCTTAAGTTTTGTCCCTATGGGGCAATTAAAATTGGGGAAGATGGCAAAGCAGTCATAGATGAAGAAAAATGTCAAGATTGTGGTAAATGTAAAGAAGTTTGTCCTTTTAATGCTATAATTAAAAAATAAACTGTTAGTTTTAATTTTGATCAAAGAACATTAAAGTTATTAGACAGATTCGAAGAAATTTTATCATGTAGAATAAGCTGGTAAGGTATTCGGAAGACCGAAAAGGCTGTTTTTCTAGGGCAACCGAGAAGGGTTCGAATCCTACCGCCGGAGCAGG
>CAYUWK010000037.1:0-3168 GCA_964448435.1 uncultured Candidatus Saccharibacteria bacterium | reverse complement strand
TTTTATTTAATTCTGCAAGTAATTTTTCAATATTAATACCGTATGTTTCACAAACTTGTCCAAGTTTTAAGCTCTCTATTTCAAATTTAGCCATTGGACAAGTCAAACAAGGTAAATTATATTTCATCAGAATTTCTTCTGCTCCTTTTTTCCTTAAAATTTCAGATAAAATGGTATTTTTATCAATTGTCATATATTTACTTTATTGTATATCCACCATCAACCACTAAAACCTGACCTGTTATAAAATCTGCTTCCTCACTTGCTAAAAAACTGACAGCATTGGCAATATCTTCGGGTTTGCCGATTCTTCCTTTTGGTGTCACCTGACAAACTTGTTCTCTCTTTAACCCTAGTTCTTTCAAAACTGAATCTAACATTGGGGTTTCAATCGCTCCTGGAGCAACAGCATTCACGTTAATCCCATGTTGAGCAAAATCTCCTGCCAGTCCCTTAGTAAATCCTATTACTCCTCCTTTGGTTGTTGAGTAAGTATATATTTTTGACCAAGAGACTATAGCAGCTATTGATGTAATATTGACTATCTTTCCATATTTTTGTTCTGTCATTTGTGGCAAAACCGAATAAGTTAGATTTATTAATCCTTTAAGATTAACATCTAAAGTTTTTTCTACAATTGATAAGTCCATCTTTGATAAGTCTTCAAGTAAACAAATACCGGCATTATTTACTAAGATATCTATTCTGCCAAATTTTTCTTTTGTTAATTGAACAACTTTCTTAATATCTTCTTCATTAGTCACATCTAATTTAAAAGCTAATCCTTCTTCTCCTAACCCTTCAATCTCCTTGACTACTTCTTGACACTCTTTTTGGTCAATGTCGGTAACAACAACCTTAACCCCATTTTTAGCCAACTTCAGGGCAATTGCCTTGCCAATCCCCCTTCGGGCACCAGTAACAATAGCAACTTTATTTTTTAAATCTTCATACATATATGTTTTTATAATTTAAATTTTTTCGACTTTCATCCTCTTAATTGCTTGTTCAATAAGTTTTTGGACTTCAATTTTTTCTTCTTCTATAACAACTCTTTTTAAATTTGCTTTTGTTTCAGGATGTTTTGCTAAAAACTTTTGACAATAAAATTCTTCTGGTAAAACCGATATATCAAAAGTTCCTATTTGTTCTGCTTTTTCTATTATATCTTTTTTATCCATCCCTATCAAAGGCTTTAAAACAGGAATGTTTATTGCATCCTCAATAACTCTCATGTTCTCTAAGGTTTGTGAGGCAACTTGGCCAATATTTTCTCCAGTGAATAAAGCACTTGCTTTTTCTTCTTCTGCTAAGGCTTGGGCAATTCTGAACATGAATCTACGGCATAAAATACATCCTAATTCAGGATTCGTTTTATGGAAAATGGCCTTATGTATATCTAAAAATGGGGTTAGACAAAGCTTTGATTTAAATTGATATTTATTTAATGTTTTGATATTTTTTCTAATTTTTTCTAAAAACTTCTTATTTGTATAAAAATGCAAAAAAACCATTTTAACTCCCCTTCTTATCCCATAAAAACTTGCTACCGGAGAATCAATCCCTCCCGATAATAAAGAGATTGCTGTCCCACTTACACCAACTGGTAAACCTCCTAGTCCTTTAATCTTTTCTAAATAAAGGAAAGCATATTTTTCTACTACCTCAATAAAACAAGTTATATCTGGATTTTTCAAATTAACTCTAAATTCTAAATCTTTAGGATTAAGTTTCTCAAATATATACTCTCCTACTTGTTCATTAATTTGTTGAGAGGTTAAAGGAAAATCTTTTTCTCCTCTTTTTGTCTCCACTTTAAAGGTCTTAAACTTTTTATCTTCTAAAATTTCAAAAGATTTTTTGCTCATTTCTTTTATCTCTTGTTTGCAATTTACAGCAAAACTAAAATATGCAATTCCAAAAACATTTTTTAATGCTTGTTTAATTTTATCTTCTTTTATTCCATCTTCAATTTGAATTAAAATTCTTCCGGAAATCCTTTTTATCGTTTTTACATGCTTACAAGAATTCAAAACAAAACTTGTCCTGATATTTTCTATCAATTTTTCTTCAAAGAATTTCCTATTGCCTCCTTTTAAGGCAATCTCTGCATAATGACAAATTATAAAATCGTATTTCATAATATTATTCCGCCTCCTAAAACTTCAAGGCCTTTATAAAAAACTACTGATTGTCCTGAAGTAATCGCTCTTTGCGGTTTATCAAAAACTACTTTATACATCACATCTTTTATAATTGTAGCACGAGATAAAGAAGATCTGTATCTAATTTTAACCATTACTTTTAATGGTAATTTAGGTTTTTCTCTGGAAATCCAATTTATATTTTTTACTATTAATTCTTTCTTTTCTAATTCCTTTTTATTTTCGGTAACTATTAAAGTATTTTTTTTAATATCTTTTTTTAAAACATATAATGGTTTTTTCCCTGAAATATCTATTCCTTTTCTTTGCCCGATTGTATAAAACCATAATCCATTATGTTTACCAATAATCTCCCCCCGTGTATTAATAATATTCCCTGGATTTTTTTTAAGATTTTTTAATAAAAAATCATTACATGTGTTTTTTATAAAACAAACCTCTTGTGATTCTTGAATATCTAAAATTGGTAATTTAAATTCTTTAGCTAAATCTTTTACTTGTTTTTTAGTATATCCACCAACTGGAAATAAAATATGTTTTAACTTTCTTTGGTTTAATTGCCATAAAAAATATGTTTGATCCTTTTTTTTATCTTTTGCTTTTAATAATTTTTGTTTTACCATACGAGCATAATGACCAGTAGCTAAAAAATCTACTCCCATTTTTTTAACTTCTTTTAACAAGACATCAAATTTAATTTCTTTATTACAAAGAACACAAGGGTTAGGTGTTATTCCTTTTTTGTATCCCCTTAAGAAATAATCTATAATCTTGTTTTTAAATTCTTTTTTAATATCCAAAACAAAAAAAGGGATATTGAGAATTTGAGCTATTTTTCGAGCTCTTTTCTCAGAACCCTTTGAAGAATCAGGATAAACTTTCATGAAAACTCCAATTGTTTCTGCTCCACTTTCTTTTACTAAAGCTGCTGCTACTGAACTATCTACTCCTCCAGACATAGCAACTGCTATTTTTTTATTCATGTTTCTAAAAATCCATTAAT
>CAYUWK010000036.1:0-3221 GCA_964448435.1 uncultured Candidatus Saccharibacteria bacterium | reverse complement strand
AATTTTACTGGAAACTCTCCAATCTCCTGTAATGGTTCTTCTAATTCTATTTGAGTCTTCTTTATGTCGTAACCTAATTCTTTTAAGGCTTCTGATATCTTTTGTTGATTTATCTTTTCAAAAAGTTGTTCTTCATCACCAGTCTTAACAGAAATCTCTACTTCTAGCCCATCTATGTTTGAAACAGAATTACTAATCTTTTCTAATTTTTCATCTGCTTTCTTCTCTTGCTCTTTTGCTTTAATATCCGCCCATTTTAAAAGTTTATCTGTTGCTTGAATAGCTATTTTTTTAGGAATTAGATAATTTCTGGCATAACCCGAAGAAATTTCTTTAACCTCATACTTCTTCCCCAATTTCTCAATATCTTTTATTAAGATTATCTTCATATTATTCTATTTATTAAATATATTCTACCTTAGATTTTCGATAATTTCAATCGCCTTTTCTAATTGTAAATCTTTTTCTACGTCATCCCCTTCTTCAACTATGATATCTGGTTCCAACCCCATGTCATTAATACAATGTCCACTAGGTGTTAACCATCTAGCTATAGTTACTTTTAAGAAAGAGCCATCGGAAAGAATTATAGGTTTTTGGACTGAACCTTTCCCAAAAGAAGTCTCCCCTACTAACTGGGCCTCTTTTTGGTCTCTTAGGGCCCCAGCTAAAATCTCTGAAGCAGAAGCTGACCCATTATTAATTAAAACAACAACTGGGAAAGAAGATAGGGTTGCTGGTCCTTTTGATTTATAAACTTTTTGTTCTTTATCTTCTCCTTCGTCTTCTGAAACAACAAGCATCCCCTTCTCTAAAAACCAACCTGCTATATCCTGAGCTGTTGATAAATATCCACCTGGATTATTCCGTAAATCTAAAATTATCTTATTACATTTTGAATTTAAAATTTCAGGAACAATTTTTCTAAATTCTGAAGTTAATATTCCATTAAATTGATACATTCTTACCAAAGCAATATCTTCATTTTTTATTTCCCATTCCAGAGTTGGTATTTTAATAAGCTCTCTTTGTATCTCTATCTCTTTTGTATTTTCCCATTCTTCTCTTTCTATTAAAAGCTTTACTTTTGTCCCTTCTGGGCCTTTAATCAATTCTACTGCCTTTTCTATTGTAATATCTGTAGTATAAACATCCTCTATTTTTAAAATCTTATCTTCCGGTTTTAAGCCTGCTCTTTCGGCAGGACTATCTTTAAAAGGTGAAATAATTATAAGTTGTTCGTCTCTAATCCCAACTACTGTTCCAATCCCTTGATATTTACCTGATAATTGTTGTTCAAATTCTTCTGCTTCCTGAGGTTTAAAAAAATTAGTATAGGGATCACCTAAAGAATTAACCATTCCAGCTATTGCTCCATAAATCATTGCTTGATAATCCATTTCTGTTCTATCTAAGAAATTCATTTCTGCTTGTCTCCATGTTTCCCAAAACAAAGAAAAATCTACATTCTCGGGAATACCTAAATCACTATTAATTATTTGAGCAGGAGCTGTTTTAAGAATATTGTTTTCTCCAGTATAAATTCCAAATTTATAAAATAAAAAACAAGCACCCATCAAAAAAAGGATTAAAACTGTTCTGCTTAAGAAATTCTTTTTAATTTTAAACATATTCTTATTATATAGAATATAACTCCATTTTTCAACTTAATAAAAAACTGGTAGAGATTAGGTCTCTACCAATCCATACCTGTTGGCATTAAATACCAACAGACATTTGTTCTCTTTTTTTCTTTTTCTTCAAGAAATCAGCAATAAAAAGATAAATTAAAATTGCAATGAGTATTATCCAAATGTATAAACATTTAAGGATAAGCCAAATTATAAAAAGAATCAAAATAATAAATAAGCCAACAATAAATGAATCTTTCTTTCCTTTAGGATCAACAAATCTCCAAAACAACAGAGTAGATAAAGCTAAGGCAAGATAAATCCAAATTGCCACACAATGATAATTGGTTAGATAAAAAATAATTGATAAAAAGATAAGGGCTAAAGACCAAATAAACCATTTCTTCGCTCTTCTTCTTTCTCTTTTCTTACTCAGAGCACTTTCTATTAATAAACAAACAGCTAAAATCAAGATTACCCACCAAGAGAAACAAGGATAACAAGTACTACCAAGCCCTCCAAAAATATCACCAATATCTGCTAATAAACTAGGGAAAAAACTAGTGATAACTTCTGGGATTAGTACTACTATTGGTTCTTCTTTTTCTTCAGTAGTTGTTCCTTCAACTGTTGGCTCAGTCCCCCCTGTTGGAGGAATGGTTTCTCCTCCTGGTCCAGTCCATTCTCCTGGAGCTTCGCCCGGAGCCTCATCTTCTTCTTCTGTTTCTGTCCCAGCTACTCCTTTTGTAGTAAAACTATGTCCTACGCTAACGGTGTCAGGTGAAGCGTGTGAAACACACCGATAATAATAAGTGGTTCCTGGTGAAAGACCCGTAATATGAACCGTGTGGCTACCTGTAACTCCATATGGATTGGCAGGTGTATCATATTCAGGAGTTGAGTATAAATAATCATAATTTGGAGGATTATTTGGGTTTAAAACATGAGGAACATTGTAAGGAGAGTAAATCACCCGGCTAGTGGATTGCTTATTGGTATCCCAAGTAATAGTTACACTATTGGCTTGGATATTATTAGCCATTTCATTATAGATTTCCAGCCCAGATATAATAACTACTCCCCCTCCTCCTCCTGGTATTTCAGGACCTATTGATTCTTCACCAAAAAATAATATTTTAACATCAAAATTAGCGGTTGAATTTTGGTAAGTATTTCCAGCAGCAGGACTAAAGGTCATTGAAAAATAATATTTTGTTGTTGCTCCTGTGTTTAAATCAGAAAGGACTTTTTCTCCAGCTCCATAGAAATTAGCTAACGAACCAGAATATAAAGTAGTTCCATTTTCACTGACAACTAGATTTAAGACATCAGAAAGACAATCTGTTGAACATCCAGAATTATCTATTACATTTAAACCTATTTTTTTAATTTCTACACTATTATTAGTTACGTCAGCATATCGCGTCACACTTTCGCCTGGAAGAAAGTTTGCTTCAGAAAATAATGGAGTGTTTTCAAAATCTACTTTCAAAAGAGGATCTACCGCTTGAGCAGAAGAAACAAATAACAAACTAGCACTAAAAATAGTGATTAAAGAAATTAAGATTGTTTTAGTAAATTTATTCATTT
>CAYUWK010000035.1:0-3572 GCA_964448435.1 uncultured Candidatus Saccharibacteria bacterium | reverse complement strand
AAAGATAGAATACTTTTTCGTATATTCGAAATATTACCTGGCTTTTTAAGTATAAGTACTCTGACTTTTGCTTTAGTGTTTTCCTGGTCCAAACCAATTTGGGTTGCTTTCTTCGTGATTCTTTTTGATGTTTATTGGACTTTAAAAGTTTATTATCTTTCTTTCCATCAAGTTGTTTCTTTTAGAAAAATGAAAAAAAATCTGAAGGTTAACTGGGGGAAAGAAATTAAAAAATATCCTGAATCAAAAAACATTTATCAATTAATAATTTTACCAATGGCAAATGAAAATTGGGAAATAGTTAATGAAACATTAGAGTCGCTTAAAAATTCTGTATATCCAAAAGATAAAATGATTGTTGTTTTAGCCCAAGAACAAGCGGGCGGAGAAGAATCAAAAAAAATAGGAAAAATGGCTGAAAAATATTATGGAAACTCTTTTTATAGTTTTTTAATTACAGAACATCCGAGTAATGTTGAAGGAGAAGTAAGAGGCAAGGGCTCTAATATGGCTTTTGCCGGGAAACAAGTTATAAAATTAATAGAAGAAAAAGGAATTCCATTAAAGAATATTATTGTATCTGCTTTTGATATTGATACCAAAGTTTATCCTCAGTATTTTAATCGTTTGGTTTATTGTTATTTTAAAGCAAAAAGACCGGAAAGATCTAGTTTCCAACCTATCCCTGTTTATCATAACAATATCTGGCAATCCAAGGCATTTACTAGAGTTGTAGCTGCTTCTAATAGTTTCTGGCAGATGATGCAACAGGAAAAACCAGAACAATTGGTTACTTATTCTTCTCATTCAATGTCTGCAGGAGTTTTCTTTAACGTAGGATATCCTCATAATATTGTATCTGATGATTCTCGAATATTTTGGAAAGCATTTTTAAAATATGATGGCGACTATGAAGCAATTCCTTTATATTATCCTCTTTCAATGGATGTAGTAATGGGAGAGAATTTTTTAAAGACCATGGTAAACCAATATAAACAACAGAAACGATGGGCCTGGGGAGTCATCGAAATACCATATGTTTTTTTAAATTTTTTAAAAAATAAAAAGATCCCTATCAAGAAAAAGATTCTTCATGCCCTGGTTCTTTTGGATGGTTTTTGGTCTTGGGCCTGCGCTTCTTTATTGATATGTTTTTTAGGATGGCTGCCTATCTTCTTTGGAGGAGAAGCGTTTAATACTACAGTTCTTTCTTATAAGCTTCCTAAGATAACAGCATTAATTTTAACTTTTTCAATGGTAGGGATGATTACAGGTGCCTTAATAAATATTTGCTATTTACCTCCTATGCCCAAAAATATGAAGGGGTTTAAAAAAATATTTATGATTTTACAATGGGCCTTTCTTCCAATCACTTTAATAATATTTGGAGCTTTCCCAGCACTTGATGCTCAAATAAAATTAATCCTTGGAAAGGATTTAGAGTTTTGGAATACGCCGAAACCGAGGTAATAAAATTATTCCAAATGAATTATCTTTTGAAACTTTTTTAATTTATCCTTTAAACCAGGATATTTTTTTAGAGTTGGATCTTGTCTTAAAATCTCTAATGCAGAGGTTTTTGTTTTTTCTAACAAAGGGATATTTTGAAAATTCTTCATTGCTAAATCAGGAATTCCCCACTGTTTTCCTCCGTATAGACTACCCGGTCCTCTAATTTCTAAATCTTTTTCAGATAATTCAAATCCGTCTTCAGCTTTAATAATTGCTTTTAATCGTTGATTTGTTTTTTTAGAAGCAGAATCGGTTAACAAAAAACAATAAGATTGGATGTCTGATCTTCCTACTCTTCCTCTAAATTGATGTAGTTGAGCCAGCCCAAATCTCTCTGCTCCCTGAATCATCATTACCGTGGCATCAGGGATATCAATTCCTACTTCCACCACAGATGTTGAAATTAAAATATCTATTCTTTTGTTTTTAAAATTTCTCATTATTTTCGTTCTTTCGCCTGTTTTCATTTTCCCATGCATCATTTCTACATTTAAATCTGGAAAAACTTGTTCCGACAATTTTTCATATTCCTGTTTTACGGCTTTTACATTATTCCAAGTAGAATTGGTTTTTTTTCCAGAGCTATCAATTCTAGGACAAATAATAAATGCTTGGTTTCCCATTTCAACTTGTTGTCTTATAAAATCAAATGCTTTGTTTCTTTCTTTTGGAGGGATAACTTTAGTAATTATCTTTTTTCTCCCTTTGGGCATTTCATCTAAAATAGATAAATCAAGATCTCCGTAAATTGTAAGAGCTAAACTACGGGGGATTGGAGTGGCAGTCATTGATAACAAATGAGGAATAATTCTTTTTTTAGAATCAGTGGATCGTTGAATTAATTTTGCCCTTTGTTCTACTCCGAATCTATGTTGTTCGTCAACAATGCAAAATCCTAGCCCGCCAATCTTTTCTTTATTTGGCAAACTAAATTTAACTTTATCTTGGATTAAAGAATGGGTACCGATTAAAATATCTATTTCTCCTTTCTTTGTTC
This sequence comes from uncultured Candidatus Saccharibacteria bacterium, assembly GCA_964448435.1. Classification (GTDB taxonomy): domain Bacteria; phylum Patescibacteriota; class Minisyncoccia; order Minisyncoccales; family CG1-02-41-26; genus CAYUWK01. Next base: position 1,063 of record CAYUWK010000035.1, on the reverse strand, counting down.
TTTCTAATAATTTACGCCTGGATATTTCTATTGTTTCATTTTCTAGTTTTAAGGAAATAATTTTATCTTCTTTTCCTGTTAAAAGTGCAATTCTAATTTTAAGAGGTCTTAATAATCTTGAAACTTCTTGAAAGTGTTGTTTAGCTAATATTTCAGTTGGGGCCATAAAAGCAACTTGATATCCTGCTTTAACTACATTAAGAGCGGCGATTACAGCTACTATCGTTTTCCCAGAACCAACATCTCCCTCTAGTAATCTAGACATGGGTCTGGGATTCTCCATGTCTTTTAAAATCTGCCAGGTACTTTTTCTTTGAGCATCTGTTAATTTATAAGACAAAGAATCTACAAATCTTTTAGTAATTTTTACATTAAAAGAAATTGCTGGGGATTTTTCTTTGTTTAACTTTAACTTTTCATTCAGAATAAAAACTTGAATTAAGAAAAGCTCTTCAAATACAAATCTTTTTCTTGCTTTTTCAGCTAAAGAAGCAGAATCTGGAAAATGGATTTGCCAAATAGCTTGGCTTCGAGATATAAAGTTATATTTTTTAAGTATTTCTTCGGGTAAAACTTCTGGGATCTGATTTTTAAATTGAGCCAGTAATGGCCTTAAAATAGAACGAAGCCATCTAGATGATAATCCTTCTGTTTCTGGATAGACAGGAATCATTCTGCCGGTATGAGTTAATGTATCTACAGATAATTTGTTTTCTACTTCTAATATTTTTTCATATGTTGGATTAGAAAGAAAAAATCCATTCTGGTCAGAGCTAACTTTCCCGGCTAAGCAAATCCAATCATCTTTTTTTAAGCTCTTTGCAATATATGGTCGGCTGAACCAAACAACTTTTATGGATGCTGTTTTGTCTTGAACAATTACTTCGGTTATAAACATTTTCTTTTTCCATGTTCGAGAGGTTTTTATGTCTATAACTTTTCCTTGTAAACAACAAATTTCATTTACTTTAACTTTAGAAATTGGAAGTATATTAGAAAAGTTCTCATATCTATGAGGAAAATGAAAAAGCAGGTCCTCTATGGTTTTGATTTTCATCTTTTT
>CAYUWK010000034.1:0-3765 GCA_964448435.1 uncultured Candidatus Saccharibacteria bacterium | reverse complement strand
GGAATTTGGAAAGAGTATTTAAAACATTATGGAGACAAAGAACTTAACAAAATAACAAAATAATATTATAATTAATTTAATTAAAATAAAATAATAAAAAATATGCCTAAAACAAAATTAGAAAAATACATAATTACTTATCAAAGTCAGGAACATCACGAAGTACTCGGTTATGTCGAAGCAGATAACATAGATAATGCAATTAAGTATGCCAAAGAGAACCTTAAGACAGAAGCTAGTTTTTATAAAGTTGAGGAAGCAAAAATTGCAAAATTTATTAATGAAAAATCAATATTTTTTGACATCAAATAAATTATGCCAGTAATTTGTATTTGGAATAAGTGTAATAGTAAATGTTTAATGTGTAGTAATCCTTCTGATTTTCAAGCTACAGATCCATATAAGGATTATAGTTTTGATGCTCTAAAAGAAAGAATCGAAAAGATTAAATTAATTGATGATAAAATTATTTTAACAGGAGGAGAACCCACAATTCATCCAGAGTTTTTTAGATTGCTTTCTTTTGTTAGAAAAAAGTTTCCCAAAACAGTAATAGAACTTGATACTAATGGAAGAAGATTTAGTTATTCTTCTTTTACTAAAAAAGTTTTGCTATTTAATAAAATAAATGTTTATACTTCCTTACATGGTTTTGATACTAAAACTCACGATGCCGTTACTAGAACTCCTGGAAGTTTTTTACAAACTGTGAAGGGTATAAAAAATATTTTAAAATATAAAGACCTTGGACTTAATGAAATAGAACTAAGAATTATTGTTACAAAACTCACTTATAAATATATTGAAAAAATATTAAAATTTATAAAAGAAAATTTTCCAGAAGTAAATAGGATAGTAATCATTTTTATGGAAATGGAAGGACAAGCAGGAGATAATTTTAAAATTGTTGGACTTACTCATACTCAATTTCAAAAATTCATTCCCAAAATAGCCAAATGGATACCAAAATTTAAAGAATTTCGTTTTTATCATTTTCCTCTTTGTGTAATAGATCAATCTCTTTGGAAATATGTTTGGAGAACGCTCCCAGATTATGAAGTAACTTTTTTACCAAAATGTAAAAATTGTCTTTACAAAAAATACTGTTTAGGTATCCATAAAGAATATATTAAAAAAGTAGGGACTAAAGAATTTAGACCTATAAAAAAGAAATATACTATTGAGGAAACAGGAAATTTTTATTATCCTATTAAAAATGTATTTATTAAGTAAATTTTTTTTCTCTGATTATTTCCTTTTAATTCCTATTTTTATTATTGGAGTTATTGCTAGTTTCGAGGATTTTAAATATGGAAAAATTAAAAATAAATGGATAAAAATTGGTTTTTTATGGGGATTAGGAATTTTTGCTTTATATATATTTTGGAATTTCTTTTTCTTTTTTCTTGAATATTTTAAGATTGCTCATGTTTCTGCCTTTTTTCTAAAATTTTCTTATCTTGGAGAAGTATTTCTTAATACAACTATTGCTTTGATGGTAGGTTTTTTAATGTGGCGTTGGAATACTTGGTCAGCTGGAGATGCTAAACTTTTTGCTCTTTTTTCTTTTCTTTTGCCATTAAAGTTTTATGCAAATACATATTTATCTTATTTTCCTTCCTTTGCTCTTTTGGTTAATATTTTTGTTATTGCCTTGGGGATATTTTTAATAACCCTTAGTTGGACATTTTTTCATTGGTTTTTTGAGAAAAAAAAGAAAAACCTATCTAAAGAAGAAAAAAATATTCAAAAGAAAAAAAATATAGAAAAATTATTTTCTTTATTAAAAGAAATACTTAATCTTATTGTAATTTTCTTTGTTATGGTTAGTTTTTTCCCAATTTTTTTTAAAAGTTGGTTTGGAAAAAATCTAATTTATTTTTTTACTATCACATTAAGCCTTGAAAAATGGGTTTTGTTTATTGCTTTTTTAGGGTTTTTTATACTTTTAATGAAATCTTTGCAAAAAATCAAAAAAGTGTTTTATATAGCAGCCATAATTCTTTTTATTTGGTTATTTTATGCATGGATTAAATTTGGTCAGTCTCCTCTTTTAGCAATAAAGCCTATGTTGGGGATAACTGCCATACTAGTTTTTGGAGGTTTTATATTTAGAAAAGCATTTGATTGGCATGTTAATAAAAAGGAAATTCAGGAAATTGATATAAAAAATCTTCAGATTTATATGCGATTAACTGAGGGAAGCTTGGATACATTAAAAGAAAAAGATAAAGAATTATTTGAAAAATCTATTGGAAAAATTTATCCTGATGGATTAACTAAAAAACAAGTACTATTTCTGAAAGAATATACAAAAACTAAAAAAATAACGAAACTGGAAATATATAAATTATCTCCATTTGCTATTTTGATATTTATTGGATTGATTGCTACTATCATATGTAAAGGGTCAATTATCCAATCATTTTTAAAATAAGTCTATTAACAAAACTTGACTTGTAATTTACAATATATGTATAATTAAGCTAGTATAGTTATAAATAATTAACATGAATATTGAATTTAAAAAGAAATCTTTAAAAAATAAAAGAGTTATTATTCTAATAGGATCAATAGTTTTAATAATAGGATTAAGTTTGTTTTGGATATATATTTTGGCTGAAACTTCTAGTGATTGTATCGGAACTAATATAAGTACTCAACATTGCTGCACTTGTTTAAGTATTGATGCTTCTCCGACCTCAATAAATCAAGGAGGTTCTTCTACCTTAACTCTTTCTGTTGATAATAACCCCAATGGAGCATCTTTAGATTGTTCTTCTCCTAATGGTTTTTCTTCTAGCGATGGTACAGCTGTTTGTTCAATTGATAACGGAGTTCGTTCGAATGCCACTTTTAATGACGGTAGTTATGATTATTCAGTTTCTCCCTCAAACACTACTACTTATATTGCCACTTGTAGTGGCATAGGGGGGACAAAAAGTACCAGCATTACGATAACGGTTATGTCAAATCAATCTCCTATCGCTACAAATTTGTCCGTTGATACTTCAAATTATTGCACGTATTCCTTACCTACTATTTTTTCTTGGACTTATTCCGATCCTGAGTTAGATGCTCAAAAATACTATCAAGTCCAAATAGACAATAATTCTGATTTTTCTTCTATAAATTTTGATTCTGGGAAGATTCTTTCTCTTTCAGGAGCATATACAGGAAGCGAATTTGGATATAACACTACTTATTATTGGCAACTAAAGGTTTGGGATGATAGAGGAGCTGATTCTGGTTGGATTCCTGGTCCATCATTCTCAACTCCAGTACATAAATATCCTAACCCTGATTTTACGTCTGCTCCTTCCTCTCCAAGCATAGATGAAATTGTTCAACTTTGTGCTGTTCAGAACGGACCATGTGGAACCAATGTAAGTATTTGTTATAATTCATCCAATAATCCAATATCTTGTTCGGGTAATACTTTCCTATGGACTTTACCAACTGAAGCAGAGTTTGCATCAACGTCAAATGCTAGTACAGAAAATCCTCAAATTAAATTTACAGATTCAGGAAATTATATGGTTACTCTTAAAATAACAGATAGTACTGGCTCTTGTAGTGTGACTAAACCAATCCAAGCAACTTTGCCATTACCAGAATGGATAGAAATAACTCCTTAAATTTAAAATAAAAATTTCTTTAATAAAATTGCTTAATATGGTTAGGCAATTTTAATTTAATGGATGCTCTTTACAAAAGAGGGCTTTTTTATTAGAATAAAGCCAGAAATTAACTAATATGAAATTT
>CAYUWK010000033.1:0-3909 GCA_964448435.1 uncultured Candidatus Saccharibacteria bacterium | reverse complement strand
TTCAAAGCTAAAAGAGTAGAAATAATACTAACAGTTCCTACAAAAATTATCTGGATTAAGAATAATGAAGCATATTGGCTTTGGAAATAACTAAGTAAATTAAATCCTGAGAAAAATACCTGAAGTTTTGGACTAAAAAACAAAAGCAAAATAAAAAATAAAATATCAACAATGAATATAGAAGCAATTCCATATAAAACTCCCTGTATGATAAATGGTCCCTTAATAAACCAGTTAGAGGCTCCTACTAAACGCATCGTTGAAATCTCATCTTTGGATGCAAAGATAGTTAGCTTAATTGTGTTAAAAGTAATCAAAACAGCTAATAAACCGAGTATTAAACCCAATCCGATAGTCATAGTTTTGATAGTATCGGTTATCGCAGACAGCCTATCAATTACTCTTTTATTATCATAATAAGGTATCTTTTCAATAACATCTTTAAATGAATCTTGGCTTAAAAAATTTGATATCTGAACATAGTATATCGGATCATAAGCTTTTATAACTAAAGAAGCTAAAAAAGGATTATCCCCTACTTGCTCTAATGCTTCTAAGGAATCTGGGTCATTTTTATGAATCTCCGTAAATATCTGGAGGGCTTTTTCTTGAGAAATATATTCTACACTTTGAATTTCATTTGAAAACTGATAAAGTGCTTCTTCTACTTTTACAATTTCTTGTTCTGATGTATTTTGCTTAAAATAAACTGAAATGTCAGCTTTATCTTGTAAATAATTAATTAAAAATTTACTTACTCCCTGAGATAAAAACAAACAAGTTATCAAAGAAATTGAGATTGTTATAACAAAAATAACCTCTAATACTAGGGCTTTATTTCTTAAAAATCCAACCCAAGAAAATTTTAAAATACGTTTTAAAGATGTAAGCATAATATTTTATAAAATAAATTTACCTGACTTTTCATCCCGAAGCAATTTTCCGTCTTCTAGTGTTATCACTCTTTTATTTAAATTATCAATAACCCTTCTATCATGGGTCGCTAAAATAATAGTTGTTCCTGACTCATTAACTTTTTTAAAAAGGTTTATTATTTCAAATGTATTATAAGGATCTAAATTCCCAGTTGGTTCATCTGCTATAACAAGCTCTGGCTTATGAACTAATGCTCTGGCAATCGCTAATCTTTGTTGTTCCCCTCCCGAAAGCTCTTTGGGAAAATTACGAGTTTTATTTTGAAGTCCTACGATTTCTAAAACCTGGGAAACACTTTTATATATTTCTTTATCTGAAAAACCCATTACTTCCATAATATAACTTATATTCTCATAAACTGTTTTAGAAAATAAAAGACGATAATCTTGATATACTACTCCAATTTTTCTTCTGATTTTTTGGAGATCATTAAACCTAGTTTCTTTAATGTTTTCATTTCCAAAAAAAATATTTCCACTAGTTATATCCTCCTCCCCTATCAAAAGCTTGATTAATGTTGTTTTGCCTGCTCCAGATCGACCCACAACAGAAATAAACTCTTTTGATTCAATTTCAAAAGAAATATCTTTTAATGCTGGAATATTGTTAGGACTTAACTCTGAATGATAAATTTTGGTAACGTTTTTGAATAGTATCATTATAGTTTAATCTCTGCTTGAATAAATTCTTCTATTTCACCATTTAAAACTTTTTCCACATTTGTCATTTCAACTTTTGTTTGAGCATCTTTACAAAGTTTATAGGGATGTAGTACATATGAACGACGCTGATTCCCCCAACTAGCAGAAATGTCTTGGCCTTTAACTTTTTCAATTTCTTTATCTTTTTTATCTTGATAAAATCTTAAAAGTTTTGCTTTTAAAACCTGCATCGCCTTTTGCTTATTGAGCCCTTGCAATCTTTCCTCCTGTGAACTAGCTTTAAGACCTGTGGAAATATGGATTATCCTTACCGCTGACTCTCTTTTATTTACATGTTGACCACCAGGACCAGAAGCCCTGTATGTCTCAACCCTTAACTCCTCTGGCTTAATCTCTATTTCCGAAATATCAGATTCTGGAATCTTGGGCAATACTTCTACTTTGGCAAATGAAGTATGACGAAGTGACTGAGAGGAAAAAGGAGATATCCTTACTAATCTATGAATGCCTTGTTCATTTTTCAAATATCCATAAACATAACTTCCTTTAATTTCAATGGACACATCTTTAATACCAATCCTACCTTCTGGTCCTCCCCCCTCTCCAAAGCTCTGAGATAAAGTCTTTACTTTAAAATTCTTAATATCACAATACTTTTTATACATTCTTAAAAGCATTGTAGCCCAATCCTCAGCATCTCTCCCTCCTGCTCCGGCTTCAATACTAAGTATAGCAGATAATCTATCATATTTACCAGAAAGAAAAATCTTATTTTCTTGTTCTTTAATCCTTTTTTCTAAAGAATTACAATTTCTTTCTAATTCTTTAAATTCTTGTGTCCCCTGCTCTACAATCTTTAATATTTCTTTTATATCCTGAATTTCTTTTTCTATATCTTTAAATTCTTTAACCAAGTCTTTTAATTCGGCAACTTTCTGAGAAACATTAGATGCATTTTTTTGATCATCCCAAAAATTTAATTTTTCCATATCTTTTTCAAGAACTTCTATTTCTTTTTCTTTATCTGATAAATTAAAACGAACACTTATCTGCTCAAATTTATTTTCCAGATCTTCAATTTTCTCTTTAATTTCTTTCATATAATTATTATGGAGCCAGTGGCCGGAATTGGACCGACGTCTACTCTTTACGAAAGAGTTGTTCTACCACTAAACTACACTGGCAAAGACAGAGCGAGTGAGGGGAATCGAACCCCCGTCTCAACCTTGGGAAGGTTACATAATGCCACTATACCACACTCGCAAAAACTTATTTTATAATAACAGCTTTCTCCCCTTCTTTTTTAAGATCAAAAATATCTCTTGCTTTTTGTTCTAAATACTCATTTTCATCTGTTCCTAAAATTTGAGATTTAAAAAGTTCTTCTTGTTCTCGCAATTTTTGAACTTGTACTTTTAAAGAATCAATCTCTGAATTCAATTCATTTCTTTTTTGATTAATTCTTATATTCCCTATAACCAGTAACACCATAACTAATAATACTGCCATTATTAAACATATATAAAAGACCGTTGAAAAAATATTATTTATCTTCTTTTTATTTCTTCTAATTTTTGTTAACATAAGATATATGAAAATAAAAGGAAAATCTATTATTAGAGGAATTTGGGTGGTATTAATATCAATGGTAATTATAAGTTTGCTCGGATTTTTAGTAGCTCCTCTTTTTTAATCTATCACAACTATCTACCTACTTCAACATTTCTAAAAAGACCCTAGATGGTATATTAATTTTGGATCTACCTTTCAATTTTTCCTTACCTTTTTTCTGTTTTTCAAGTAATTTTTTCTTTCTAGTTACATCTCCACCATATAATGAACCGGTAACATCTTTTCTTCTTGCTTTTATTGTTTCTCTAGCTATTATCCTTCCCTCTATAGCCGCTTGGATGGCCACAGAGAACTGTTGAGCAGGCAAAACCTTCTTTAGCTTGCCAACTAATGCTTTTCCCTCTGGAAAGGCATTTTTTGAAGAAACAACTTTGGAAAAAGCCTCTTGTTTTTCACCATTAATCAATATATCAAGTTTTACTAAGTCTGCCTTGTTAAAACCAATTTGACGAAAGCTAAAAGATGCGTATCCTTGAGTAATGCTTTTTAACTTATCATAAAAATTCCCGGTAATTATCTCTCTTAGAGATGTACGGATAAAGATAAGTGATTTTTGAGAAGTTATAAACTTTGTGTCTTCTACTGAAGAGTCAAAATTTCTTAGAATCTTAAAGATAGAATTAAGATATGAATTAGGACTTATGATTTCAACTTCTACCCACGGTTCTTGAATTTCTTT
>CAYUWK010000032.1:2537-4092 GCA_964448435.1 uncultured Candidatus Saccharibacteria bacterium | reverse complement strand
GACAGAACATTGGAGCAGGAAAAATAAAAAGAGCTGAAAAAATTACAAAATTAAGTTCTTTTACGGGTTTTATTGTTTTAACAATTATAGGAATAATTATGTTTTTATTCGCAGAGCAAATCTCAACTATTTTTATTCCCGGAGAGATAGATACAATTCAATCAAGTGCTTTGTTTATTAAGTTGATGTCTTTAACCTTTGGATTTATTGGAGTTCAAATGGCTTTAAACGGAGCATTTAGAGGCTCAGGGAATACATTAATTTCAATGATATTATCTATCCTTTCTTTATGGTTTTTAAGATTCCCAATTGCTTATTTTCTCTCTAGTTATACTTATCTTAATGAAATAGGGATTTGGATAGCTTTTCCAATTGCTAATATAATCGCCACTCTAGTAACTATAATTTATTTTTCTAGAGGGACATGGAAAAAAAGAAAGATTACAGAAGAAATAAAGTTGAGAAAAGAAACGACAGAGGAAACCATTATAGAAGAAAGTAGAATTAATTAATTTCTTCACGAGCGATTGCAACTCCGAAAACATTTTTTGCTCCAGCATTTTTTAGAACCCGAGCACACTCTTCCATGGTTGCTCCAGTAGTAAAAACATCATCCACTAAAAATATTTCTTTGCCTTGAATCTCTAAAGCATTTTTTATTTTAAAAACATTTTTAATATTTTCCATTCTTTCTAATTTAGAAAGACTAGATTGAGATTTAGTTTTTTTAATTTTTATAAGGTTATTTATTAAAATAGGTACTTTTAAAGAAGTAGAAAGTTGTTGGGCAATCTCTTCTGATTGGTTATATCCTCGCCATCTTTTTTTAAAAGAAGAAATAGGAACGGGAATTAAAAGAGCATTATTTTCTAATATTGTTTTGTTTTTTGTTAAGAGAAAATGTGATATTATTAGATAACAAAAGTAAGGAGTTAGTTCTCTTAAAAAAGGAGGATATTTGAATTTTTTAATAGCTTTTTTTATCAAAAGGTTTTTATAGGAAACAGCAAAAAAAAGTTTATCCAGATTTTTATTTTGGTGTTTAATGCAAATATCTTGTTCAGATACCCTTTGCATGCAAAAAGGGCAATATTCATATTCTAATATATCAATGGTTGCTAGGCAGTTAGAACAAATCCAGTCTCCTTCTTTTTGGCAATTAAGGCAAAAGCGAGGGAAAAATGTATCCAGAATAATATTTTTATATTTAATAAATTTAAATATTTTAGAAAGTTTTTTAAACATATAGAATAGTTTGTTTACATCTTTTATGTTATTATATACAATAGTATAAAAGCAAGTTATAAAACAATAAAACTATGGCATTGGGTATCACAAAAATGTTTTCCAAGAATTGTATAGGTATAGATATTGGAACTTTCTCTATCAAAATTGTTGAAGTTTCTCGTATTGGTAAAAAAACTAAAATTGAAAATTATATTGAGTTTCAAGTCCCTTCTGAAGAGGATTCTCTTTTTAAGGTTTTTGGAGATGAAAATCTTTTGTTATTAAGTGATAAAATTTCGGAAATAATAAAAGAGTTATTGAAAAAAGC
>CAYUWK010000032.1:0-2437 GCA_964448435.1 uncultured Candidatus Saccharibacteria bacterium | reverse complement strand
GAGGTTATTAAACAATATCAGAAATTAGCAATTTTATGTAATCTTAATCTTAAAGGACTAGAAGCAGAAGTGTTTGCCTCAATGAGATCTTCAATCAATACGGCCGAAAATAAAAATCCAGTTTGTTTAGTTGATATTGGTTATAAAAGTACTACTATTAATATTGTAAAAAATAAATTATTAGAGCAAAGTCATAGTTTTGATATTTCGGCCAACAACTTAAGTAAAGCTTTAGTTGATTCTTTAAAAGTTAGCTGGCAAGAAGCGGAAAGGATGAAACAAAGTTTTGGATTAAATCCAAATAAATCAGATATCTTTCTTGCTTTGCGTCCACAAATAGATGCTATTTTTAAAGAAGTAGAAAGTGTTTGTCATGGTTTTTATCAATCTAACGGGGAAAAAGTTGAAGACATAATATTTGTAGGTGGGGCAGCTTGTATCCCCGGTTTGAAAGAATATTTTAAAGTTTTTTTAAAAAAACAAATTAAATCTTCTAATCCTTTTCGTACTTCTAACATTTCCTATCCTCCTCTTTTGGAAGACCGTTTAGATGAAATAGGTCCTTCATTTGCCATAGCCCTTGGGCTGGCTTTAAGAGGAGTAGGAAAATAAATTTATGGTCCAAGAACTAATACCAAAAGAAAGAGTAAAAGCATCTTCTATTATTAATAAATTGTTTTTACTATCATTAATACTCCTAATTATTTTAGGAGGAGTTTATGCTTTTTTAAAGTATAAAAATCATTCTATTCAGTCAAAGATAAAAGATGCCGAAAATCAAATAGTTAAGATTAATTCTGAAAAAGACAGTGGAACAGAAAAATATATTTTTGATGCCCAAAAAAAGATTAGCGATTTTTCAAAGGTTTTTAAAAATCATAAAATTGCTTCAAATTTTTTAGCTTTTATTAATGAATCTTCGAACAAAGAAGTTAAGTTTTTAGAATTAAATTTTAATACAAAAACAAACGATGTTTCTTTAAGAGGAGAAACAGAAAATTTTGACACCCTAGGTAAACAAATATTAAATCTTCAGAAAAGTGATTTAGTTAAAGGTCTAGATATGTCTAATATTTCTTTGAACAAAGAGGGAAAAGTAGATTTTACGATAATATTCTCTCTTGATTCTAAGATATTTAAATCTAAATGAATAAATCTTTTATATCTCCAATCTTATTTTTTATTATTTTGTTAGTCAGTGTTTATATTGTTCTGCCTGAGTTTTATAATTTTAATAATTTTGAAAAAGAGCTTGAAACTAGAAATCAAGAAATTTTATCTATAGGAAATTATCATAAGAAAATAGATGATACGTTCAATAAATTAAAAAATTATGAGGAAAGTTTAAATAAAGTTAGTTCAGCTTTACCAGATAATTATTTCTCTCCTTCCCTGTTCAATTATCTTCAGAAAACGAGTGCCGAAAATGGAATGTTTTTGAAAACTGCTGGCTTAGCAACGGTTTCAGCAAAAGAAACCAATGTTTCTCCAGGAACAGAGACACCAAAACAGAATATTAAAGAAAACTATGTAAACATCAGCTTAATAGGTTCATATAGTTCTTTTAAAACATTTCTTGAATCAATTGAAAAATCTTCTCGCATGATTGAAACGGAAAATGTTTTAGTAAAGATAGACGAAGGAGTTTTAAACTTTATTTTGTTATTAAAGGTCTCTTCGTATAATTAATAAAATATTTAATTTATGGCAGAAGAAAATTCAAAAAATAAAACTTTGCTGTATCTAATTCTAATATTAATAGTAATTGGACTATTTATTATTTGGAAAGAAGTTGTTTTAAAAAACAATACTTTTAATCCAAGCCTTTCGGGAGTTTTAAAAAATATTGAAATCAATTACGAAACATTAGAAAATACTGAACTTGAAGGTCTAATACTTTTTGAAGAAGTTGCTGAATCAGAAGTAAGTGGTCGTGAGAATCCTTTTGATTCATATTAAAAATAAAACGTATTTGATTATTATTTAAGATATGGATTTAATTAAAGCATTAATAAAACAGAAAATTTTAAAAAAAGATAAAGTTTCCGATATAGAGAATCAAGTTAAAGAAAAGAAAGGGACAGTTGAGGAAATAATCTTGAAAGAGAATATCCTTCCAGAAAAGGATTTGTTTGAATTAAAAAGTAAACTATTAAAAATTCCTTTTAAAGAAGTTATTGTCTCAAAAATTCCTTTAAAAGTCTTAGAATTAATTCCTAGAGAATCAGCTGAATACTATAAAATGATTCCTCTTAAAAAAACAAAAGAGGGTTTTGAGGTTGGAATGGTTTATCCAGAAAATAATCAAGCAAAAGAAGCTTTAAAATTTTTAGCTAGACAAAATAAGCTTTCTTATAAATATTATTTAATTTCTTTATCAAATTTTAAAAAATGTATTGAAAAATATGGAGCTCCGCAAAGAGAAATGAAAAAAGCA
>CAYUWK010000031.1:0-4143 GCA_964448435.1 uncultured Candidatus Saccharibacteria bacterium | reverse complement strand
ACTGACATAAAGCAAATAGATAAAGAAGAACTAGAATTAAAAAACAATCTGATTCTCGAAATATCTTCTATCCTTGTGACGAGAGAAGATAGGAAAATAGGTATATTGGTGATTTTAAGAGATATAACTAGAGAAAAAATTGTAGAACGGTTAAAAACGGAATTTGTTTCAATCTCTGCCCATCAGTTAAGGACTCCTTTGTCAGCTGTAAAATGGACATTAAAAATGATTCTTGATGGAGACCTAGGTGAAATTTCTGAAGACCAAAGAGATTTTCTTTTAAAAACATATAAAAGCAACCAAAGAATGATTCGCTTGATTAATGATTTATTAAATGTGACTAGAATTGAAGAAGGTAGATTTATATATAATACTAAAAGTCAAAATATTATAAAAATAGCTCAAGAAGTAGTTAGTTCTAGTTTAGCATTAGCTAAAAGAAAAAAATTAAAATTAAGTTTTCAAAAACCAAAAAATAAAGTTCCTAATATAGAAATTGATCCAGAAAAAATTTCAATTGCTTTCCAAAATTTACTTGACAATGCTATCCACTATACAAAACCAGGGGGGATGGTTAAATTTTCTATTAAATATTTAAAGAATAAAAAAGAAATATTTGTTTCTATTAAAGATTCAGGAGTTGGAATTCCTAAGGACCAACAGAAAAGAGTATTCCAAAGATTTTTTAGAGCAGCTAATGCAGTAAAAACAGAAACCGTGGGGACAGGATTAGGACTTTTTATTACCAAAAACATAATTGAAGCACATCATGGTAAAATTTGGTTTGAATCAGTAGAAAACAAAGGGACGACATTCTATTTTACAATACCTGTTAAATAGAATAATATTAATTATTGATAGAGAAAATTGAATATGTTATTATAAGAATAAGAATAAATAAAATTATGCCTAAAAAAATTTTAATAGTAGAAGACGAAGCATTGTTATCTAATTTATTAAGAAAAAAATTAATTGCTGAAGGATATGATGTTACCGTATGCGAGGATGGGCAAAAAGGGTTAGATTCAATGAAAAAAGAAATACCTGACCTTATTTTGCTTGATATTGTGATGCCTAATAAAAATGGGTTTGAAGTGATGGAAGAAATGCAAAAAGATAAAAACTTGAAGGATATTCCTGTCGTTATTATTTCTAATTCGGGGCAGCCAGTAGAAATAGATAGGGCTAAAAATTCAGGTGCAAGAGACTGGTTAATTAAAACAGAATTTGAACCATTAGAAGTACTTAAAAAGGTTAAAAAACAAATTGGTTAAAAATAATCAAAATTATGGAAAAAATTTTAATTGTAGAAGATGATAAATTTTTAAGAGAATTAATGGTAAGAAAACTATCTCAAGAAAATTTTCAGATTATAGAAGCAGTTGATGGCGAAGAAGGAGTAAGCAAAGTCAAAGAGGTAATACCAGATATGGTTTTACTTGATTTAATTTTACCAGGGATTGATGGTTTTGAAGTTTTAGCAAAAATAAAAGAAGATCCAGCTACAGCTTCTGTTCCGGTTATTATTCTTTCTAACCTTGGCCAAAGAGAAGACGTGGAGAGAGGGATGAAATTAGGAGCAATAGATTATTTGGTTAAAGCGCATTTTACACCGAATGAAATCATAGATAAAATTAAAGTTAATCTAAAAAAATAAGGACTCTTCTTTTGTTCTCTTAATTATATAAGGTTTATATATTTTTTGGTTTGAAGAAGGGTTTTTTAATTAAAAATATTTTATGTTTATTTTTCTTTTCGGAGAAGATACATATAGATTACAAAAAAAATTAAACGAAATTCAGAATGGATATAAAAAAGTTCATAAAAATGAACTGAATTTGAAAAGAATAGATGTTTCTAAAATAGAATTTAAAGAATTTGTTGATGAACTATTCCAACGTTCAATGTTTGTTAAAAGAAAATTATTTCTCTTAGAAAACTTATTTTCTAATGAAAAATTTCAAAAAGATTTAATTAAGAGGATTAAAGAAATTACAAAGTCAGAGGATCTTGTCGTTATTTTTGAGAAGGGTAAAATAGGTAAAAAAAATAAACTTTTTCTAGCTTTAAAAAAATATGCGCAATGCGAAGAATTTAAACCTTTGAAAGATATAGAATTGCAAAGATGGATTAAAGATGAACTTAAAAAATATAAGATAGGAATTTCTTACGAAGCTACAAATCTTATTTTAGAATTTATAGGAAACGATTTATGGCAAATGTCAAACGAGATCAAAAAATTAGTTTGTCTTAAAAAATCTGTTAAAGAAAAAGAAATAAATACTCAGGATATTAAAAATATAGTTAGGCCAAACCTAGAAACAAACATTTTTGAAATAATAAATTCGTTAGCTCAAAAAGATAAGAAAAAAGCTCTTAGACTTATCCAAATAGGACTAGACAAAGGTGATATGCCTATAGATATTTTAAGAATGATAAACTATCAATTCAGAGCTCTTTTGATAGCTAAGGCCTTGGTAGATGAAGGCAAAGGATTAAATGACTTTTTTCAATTGAATATCTTTAAGCCCTATCCGGCAAAAAAGGCATGGCAGGCAAGTGCAGGATTTAGTTTAAACGAATTAAAAAAAATCTACCAGAAGATTTTTGAGGCAGATTTAGATATGAAGACAAAGAATATTCAAAAAGAAGAAATTCTTAAAATGCTAGTAATAGATATTTGAAACTTATTTTTTTATTTTATTAATTGCTTTACTTATTCTTGATTTCCTTCTACTGGCATTATTCTTTTTTACGATTCCAGTTTTTGCAGTTTTGTCTAATGTTTTATAGATTTGGGGCAAAAGTTTTTTAGCTTCTTCTCTTTTACCTTGAGTAATCAAATTATTGACCTTTTTTATAAGGTCTTTTACTTTATTTTTCCTCTGGATATTTATATTCGTTCTTTTCTTATCTTTTCTAATACTTTTTTTGGCTGATTTCGTAATTGGCATATAAAATTATACTATCATAAAGTTTATTTTTTGGCAATAATTTTTTATAGATGACTATTGTGATATACTAAAAATATGAAATTAAAAGATTTTATTCCATTGTTTTTAATAAATTGGTATCATTTTGCTTTGGCTTTTTTAGGAGCTTTGGTTTATGGTTTTCCCTCTAAAAGGTTAAAAGTAATTGGGATTACGGGAACAAAGGGCAAATCGACAACAATTGAGTTAGCCAGAACTATACTAGAAAATGCTGGATACAAAGTTGCTTCTGCTTCTTCTATTAAATTTAAAATAGACAAAAAAGAGGAACTTAATAAGTTAAAGATGACAATGCCCGGCAGGTTTAAGTTACAAAAGTTTTTAAAAAAAGCAGTAAATGCAGGATGCGAATATGCTATTTTAGAGGTAACTTCAGAAGGTATTTTACAGCATCGTGAAAAATTTATTGATTTTGATGTTGTTGTTTTTACAAATTTAGCCCCAGAACATATTGAAAGACATGGTTCTTTTGAAAAATATCGGGAGGCCAAAGAAATTCTTTTCCGAGAATGTAAAAAACTTCATATTATAAATATAGATGATGAAAATTCAAAATATTTTTTGAGGTTTCATAGCAAACAAAAATTTTGTTATGGGGTTAATTCTAATTTAGAAAATAAAAGTTGGAAGTCTATTACTGCTAATAATTCAAATATCTTGGAAGACAAAATAGAGTTTAAAATAAATAATGTTCAATTTAACCTTAATTTGCCCGGTAAATTTAATATTTATAATTCTTTAGCCGCAATTACTATTGCTTTGTCTCAAGGAGTTAATTTAGAAACTTGTAAAAAAGCATTAGAAAAAGTTAAAGAAATTCCAGGGAGAATGGAAACAATAGTAGAAAACCCTTTTAAAGTTGTTATAGATTATGCGCATACGCCTGATTCTTTAGAACAAGTTTATAAAACGCTTTCTAATGGATCAAAATTAATCTGCGTTCTTGGTTCTTGTGGAGGAGGAAGGGACAAATGGAAAAGGCCTAAAATGGGAGAAATTGCTGCTAGATATTGTAATGAAATTATTTTAACGAACGAAGACCCATATGATGAAGACCCCAACCAAATCTTATCTGAAATAAAATCTGGCATATCAAATACAAAAGATAATATACTAAATATTATATTAGACAGAAAGGAGGCGATTATTA
>CAYUWK010000030.1:0-4300 GCA_964448435.1 uncultured Candidatus Saccharibacteria bacterium | reverse complement strand
GATAGACAAGCAGAACATACTCAATTAGATATTGAAATGTCTTTTATAGAGACAGAAGACATATTGAGTCTTATTGAAACGCTATATATTGATATATGTAAAACACTGTTCCCTGATAAAAAAATTAAAGAAATTCCTTTTCCGAGAATGACATATAAAGAAGCTGCTGAAAAATATAATAGTGATAAACCTGATTTAAGGACAGACAAGAAAGATAATAATGAACTTGCTTTTTGTTTTATTACTGATTTTCCTATGTTTGAATGGCACGAGGGAGACAAAAGATGGGGAGCTATGCATCATCCATTTACAATGCCTCAATCTACAAATATAGAAGAAATTAAAAAACATCCTGAAAAAATATTAGCTCATCAATACGATCTTGCTTTAAACGGATATGAGATTGCCGGAGGAAGTATAAGAAGTACGAATCTTGAAGTTTTAACTGCTGTATTTGAAGTTTTAGGACATAAGGCTGAAGAAACGAAAGAACAATTTAAAAATTATTTTGAAGCATTCAAATATGGAGTTCCTCCCCACGGCGGTATAGCCTCTGGTCTTGATAGATTTCTATCAATAATTTTAAATGAACCAAATATTAGAGAAGTTATTGCTTTCCCAAAAACCGGAGATAATAGGGGGCTAATGATGGATGTTCCTTCAACGGTTTCTGAAAAACAATTAAAGGAATTACATATTAGAACAATCAAAGATGATGAAAAAAAATAAAATATCTAAAAACATTAAATTATTGTCTATTTCTGTTATATTTAGTATATTTTTCGGATTTGGAGTTAATGTTTTTGAAAAGAATGTTGAAGACTTTTTTTATGCAATGCAATTAGAAAAATATCCCATTTTATATTCCGATATATCTTCTTTTTCTCTTTTTCAAGATCACTTAAATGAGTATGAAAAAACTCATGAATTAGAAATTTCAGCAAAATCAGCAATTTCAATTTTTGTTGATTCTCGGGGTAAAAATACTATTGTTTTTCAAAAAAATGAGAATCAAAAACTTCCTATTGCTAGTTTAACAAAATTAATGACTGCTTTAGTCGTATCAAACATATACCAAATATCTGATACAATAAAAATATCAAAACAAGCAATAGAACAAGAAGGGAATGAGGTGGCTTTAAAAGTTGGAGAGAAATTATCAGTAGACGAACTTTTACATATAATGTTAATTGAATCAAGTAATGACGCTGCTTATTCTTTAGCAACTCCAGGTTTTAAAACACAAAAAATGTCTGAAAAAAGTTTTGTGGATTTAATGAATCTTTATGCTTCTTATACTTTAGGATTAAATCCAGAAAATACTCATTTCATAAACTCTACCGGGCTAGATCCAGAAGAACCTATTGAAGATACAAACTATTCTAATGTAAAAGATTTAGCAAAATTAGTTCAATATCTACTCAAAAATAAACCCGAAATTGTAAATATCATTTCTCAAAAAGAGAATACATCTTTTCATTATATGCTTGAAAGTACAAACGAACTTTTTGAAAAGGTTGATGGGATAATTGGAGGAAAAACAGGATATACAGAAAAAGCTGGCGGATGTCTAGCTCTGATTCTTAAAGGACCAAGTGAAAATAGTTATTTCATAAATATAATTTTAGGATCAAATGATAGATTTGGAGAAATGGAAAAAATAATAAATTGGGATAAACAAATTTTTTAATATATGTTTTCTATTGATATAATCAAAATTTTATTTCTTTTTATTTTTTCTTCCTTTTTAGCAATACTTTGGACACCTATCTTAACTAATTTTCTTTACAAATATAAACTTTGGAAAAAAGAAGCTCGAAAAAAAGCAATAGATGGAAAATCAGCATCTGTTTTTCATTCTCTTCATAAAGAAAAAGAAGTAGGAACTCCTAGGTTAGGGGGACTTTTAATTTGGATTACTGCTGTTTTCGTAATTTTTCTTTTTGCAATTTTGGCCAAAGTTTTTAATAATTCTTTATTAGAAAAATTTAACTTTCTATCAAGAAGTCAGACATATCTTCCCTTGGGAATATTAATAGCAGCGTCCTTATTGGGACTTGGAGATGATTTATTGCAGGTTTTTGGCAAGGGGAAATATATAGGAGGGGGAATGAAATTTTCTAGACGACTTTTTATTATGATTATAATAGCCGGGATTGGAGCCTGGTGGTTTTATTCCAAATTAGGATGGACAACTATTTTCATTCCAACAATTGGAGATATTAATATAGGATTTTTATATGTTCCTATTTTTATTATTACAACTCTCGGATGTTGGGCTGGGGGAGTAATAGATGGAATTGATGGTCTAGCAGGCGGAGCCTTAGCTATTATTTTTTCTGCTTTCTCAATTATTGCTTTTTCTCAAGGTCAAATAGATTTAGCTAGTTTTTGTGCTGTTTTAGCAGGAACAATTTTAGCTTTTCTTTGGTTTAATATCCCTCCTGCCAGATTTTATATGGGGGAGAGTGGAATGATGGGGTTAACAGCAACATTAGCCGCAGTTGCTTTTTTAACTAATTCTGTATTTGTTTTACCAATTATTGCTGGACTGTTAGTGATTGAAGCAGGATCAGTAATTTTACAATTATTATCTAAAAAATTTTGTCATAAAAAAATATTTATTTGTTCACCAATCCACCATCACCTAGAAGCAATAGGATGGAGCCAATCTAAAATTACTATGCGCTTTTGGATATTAGGCATGATAATGGCAATTATCGGAGTAATTATTAAATTATTGTCTTAATAAATGTTTTTACAAAAACTAAAAAATAAATTAGAAAATGAAAAAATATTAATTCTTGGTTTTGGCAAAGAAGGAACAGATAATTATTTAACATTGAGAAAATTATTTCCCGAAAAAAAATTAGCTATTGCTGATAAGTTAGAACTTAAAAATTTTGACAAAAAAATACAGCGAATTTTAAAAAAAGATAAAAATTTAAAAATTTATTTTAATAAAAATTATCTTAATTCTCTCAAAAAATACGATCTAATAATTAAAACACCTGGCATTAATATGAAAGAGATAAAGCAATTTCTAAAAAAGAGAACAAAGATAACTTCTCAAACTGAGATTTTTTTTGAATATTGTCCAAGTAAAATAATTGGCGTGACTGGAACAAAAGGGAAGGGGACAACTTGTTCTTTAATTTATCAAATACTAAAAAAAACCAAAATTAATTCTTACTTAATAGGAAATATCGGAACACCTGTTTTCCAAATATTATTAAAAGCTAAAATAGATGATATTTTTATCTATGAACTTTCTTGTCACCAACTGCAAAACTTAAAAAAATCACCTCATATTGCTGTTTTTTTAAATCTTTATCCTGATCACTTAGATTATTACCAGAATCTTAAAGAATATTATAAAGCAAAAGAAAGTATTTTTAAGTATCAAACAAAAAAAGATTATCTTATTTTTAATTCTGAACAAAAGATTTTAAGAGATACTATCAAGAAATCAAAAGCAAAGAAAATTCCTATTAAAATTAAGACGAGAAAAGATATCCCTAAAAACTTAAACCTATTAGATTTAGAAGCATCTATTTCAGTTGCTAAAATTCTAAAAATCTCTGAAAAAGACATTAAACAAGCTATAAAATCTTTTAAACCTTTAGAGCATCGCTTAGAATTTATTGGCAAACACAAGAATATAGAATTTTATAATGATTCGTTCGCCACTATTCCTGAGGCAACTATCTTCGCTATAAATACTTTAAAAAATATTAAAACTTTAATTTTAGGAGGGTCAAAAAAAGGAAAGATTGATTTTACTAATTTAGCCAAAGAAGTCTTAAAAAATAAAATAGAAAATATTATTCTTTTTCCATCAACAGGACAAGAAATATGGAAAGAAATTCTTAATTTAAGTAAAAAAACAAAAAAAATACCTAAAAAGTTTTTTGTAAAATCAATGTCTGATGCTGTAAAAATAGCATATAAACAAACCCAGAAGGGGACTGTCTGTTTGCTTTCACCTGCTTGTGCAAGTTTCAGTATTTTTAAAAATTATAAAGAAAGGGGAAATCTTTTCAAAAAATACGTAAAAATTTATGGTAAAAAACCCTAACATTGATTACACATTACTTTATGTTGTGGGAGGATTGATACTTCTAGGCATGGTAATGATTACTACTGTTTCTGGACCTTTAAGTTTGGAAAAATTTGGAAATACATGGCATTATTCAATTCATCAACTTTTATTTGGAATAGTTCCTGGACTTTTCTTAGGATTTTTGTTTTTTAAAATTCCCTTATCTGTTTTAAAAAAATATACTGTCCCTCTTTTAAT
>CAYUWK010000029.1:2730-4321 GCA_964448435.1 uncultured Candidatus Saccharibacteria bacterium | reverse complement strand
TTTATTATCTTTGTTTCTTCTTTCTTTGGTTTCATAGCGGGAACTTTTTCGGTATTTTATTATCCCCAATTAACAGATTATTTTTCAAATTCAAACACATGGATTTCTGAGTTTTTCAATAATGAAGAAAAAATTGTTTCTCAAGTTTCAAGAGAGGACATGATAGTAAGTGCTATTGATGAGGCCTCTCCTTCAGTGGTGAGCATCATTATCACGAAAGATATGCCAATCTTTGAAGAATATTATGTTGATCCATTTAGTGATTTTGATGTTTTCTTTGACCAACCGTTGTTAGATGTTAAAGTTCCACAATATAGACAAAAAGGAACAGAGGAAAAAGAAATTGGTGGTGGTACAGGATTTATTATTTCCGAAGATGGGATGATTTTAACCAATAAACATGTTGTCCAAGACGAAGAAGCTGGTTACACTATTTTGACTAATGATGGTAAAAAATATTCAGCAAGAGTTTTAGCTCGCGATCCTATTGAAGATTTAGCTATTCTTAAAATTGATAAAGAAAAAATGATTACAGAGCAGGGTGATTTCAAAGAGGAGTCTTTCCCTATGATTAAAATTGGAGATTCTGCTAATTTACAAATTGGTCAGACAGCAATTGCCATTGGTAATGCTTTAGGTGAATTTAGAAATACAATCTCTGTGGGAGTTGTTTCTGGATTAGGCAGAACGATTACTGCTTCCGGAGGAGGGATTATCGAAACATTAGAAGATGTGATTCAAACGGATGCAGCTATAAATAAAGGAAATTCAGGTGGTCCATTATTAAATATTAGAGGAGAAGTAATTGGGATTAATGTAGCTATGGCTGAACAAGCTCAAAGTATTGGCTTTAGTATACCTATTAATAAGGCTAAAAGAGACATTGAACAAATTAAAACGATTGGCAAGATAATCTATCCATTTCTAGGAGTAAGATATATTTTGATAACCTCAGAGATCCAAAAGGAAAAAGAATTAAGTGTTGATTATGGAGCGTTAATTATTAAGGGAGAGAAAGGAGAAGTTGCTATTGTTGCTGGTTCTTCTGCTGAAGAAGCTGGCCTACAAGAAGGAGATATAATTTTAGAAGTAGATAATGAAAAAATCACTGCTCAGAATTCTTTAGCTAAAATCATCAAAAAATATAATCCTGAAGACCAAGTATCTCTTAAAATGTTAAGGGGAGAGGGAGAAGAAATAATAGATATAGTTTTAGGAGAATACAAGGAATAAAAGCTAAATAGGTATTTAATATATGTAAAAAGAGAGCTTTGCTCTCTTCTTTACTTTTCTAATTTTTCAGTTTATAATCAATTTATATGCAATTTATGCAAGGGGGTGATTTCACCCATAAATCACAAGAAGTAATAATTCAAGCCCAATCAATTTCCAGAGAGAAAGAACAACAGCAAGTAGATGCTTTGCATCTGCTTTTGGCTTTATTGTCTCAGGGAGAAAGTATTGTTATTACTGTTTTAAAAAGAATTCAAGTAGACATAGAATCTCTTAAAAGAAAAACTGAAAAAGAGATTGACAAAATTTCTCAAACAGGTACTGAACAAACATTAGGCAGTTTTTATCTTACACAGGA
>CAYUWK010000029.1:0-2630 GCA_964448435.1 uncultured Candidatus Saccharibacteria bacterium | reverse complement strand
GACGAGGCAAAGAAAGGAAATTTGGATCCAGTAGTTGGCAGAGAAAATGAAATTAGAAGATTAATGCAAGTTCTCTCTAGAAGAACCAAAAATAATCCAGTTCTTATTGGTGAAGCTGGTGTAGGGAAAACAGCTATTGTTGAAGGGCTTGCTAAAAAGATTATCGGGAAAGATGTACCAGAAAGTTTGTCTACAAAAGAAATTATTTCTTTGGATTTAGGCTCTTTAGTTGCTGGGACTAAATATCGTGGTGAATTTGAGAATAGAATAAAAGCTTTATTAAAAGAAGTAAGAAAAGCGAATGGACATTATATTTTATTTATTGATGAGTTACATACTCTTGTAGGGGCAGGGGCATCTGAAGGATCAATAGATGCTTCTAATCTTTTAAAACCAGCATTAGCTCGTGGAGACCTTAAAGCGATAGGTGCTACTACCCTAAAAGAATATCAAAAATATATTGAAAGAGATCCTGCCCTAGAAAGAAGGTTCCAGCCGATTTATGTTAAAGAACCTAGCGTAGAGGATACCATTGCTATTTTGCGTGGGCTAAAAGAAAAATATGAGCTACATCATGGGGTAAAGATTAAAGACTCAGCGCTTAAAGCATCTGCTGAATTAAGTAGTCGTTATATTTCAGATAGATTTCTTCCAGACAAAGCAGTAGACTTAATGGATGAAGCTGCTTCTGCTTTAAGATTGGAAATTGAATCAGAGCCGACTGAACTAGACCATCTTCATGAAGAAATTCTTAAATTGGAGATTGAAAAAGAATCTCTGAAAAGAGAAAAAGGCAAAGAAAATATAAGACGGCTTAAGGCAATAGATAGAACATTAGCAGACTTAAAAGATAAATCAAAAGCATTGCAAGCCAAGTGGTCTTCGGAAAAAGAATTAATATATAAGATTAAAGATTTTAAGAAGAAAATTGATGAAAAATCCTGGGAAATGGAAACTGCTCAAAGGAAAGCAGATTTACAAAGAGTAGCTGAAATAAAATATGGAGAAATTCCAGGGGTGAAAAAAGAATTAAGTTCAATTGAAAAAAAGTTAAAAAATCTTCAAAAAAATAAACAACTTTTGAAAGAAGAAATTGATGAAGAAGATATCGCTCAAGTTGTTTCTCGTTGGACCGGAATTCCAGTTATGAGATTAATAGAAAAAGAAGCCAAAAAATTAGAAGAAATAGAAGACATTTTAGAAGAAAGAATAATTGGTCAAAAAAAAGCTATTTCAGCTGTAGCTAGATCCATAAGAAGAAGTAGGGCCGGGCTTCAGGAAGAAGATAGGCCATTAGGTGTCTTTCTCTTTTTAGGACCAACTGGGGTTGGAAAAACTGAAACGACAAAAGCATTAGCGGAATTCTTGTTTAACGACGAAAAAGCAATGGTTAGATTAGATATGTCAGAATATATGGAAAGACATAGTGTTTCCAAGATTATTGGTTCTCCTCCTGGTTATGTGGGGTTTGAAGAAGGGGGACAAATTACAGAAAAAATCAGAAGAAGACCATATTCAGTAATTCTATTGGATGAAGTTGAAAAAGCTCATCCAGATGTCTTTAATATCTTGCTTCAAATTTTTGAAGATGGAAGATTAACAGATGCTAAGGGTAGAATGGTTTCTTTTAAAAATTCCATTATAATTATGACTTCTAACGCTGGTTCTGAATACATAGAACAGTTAAAACCTATAGGATTTGAAATAAAGACAGAGAAAATATCTCAGAGAGAAGGTCTTAAAAATAAAATTACAGAATCGTTGAAAGAGAAATTTAGACCAGAGTTTTTAAATAGAATTGATGAAGTTATTATCTTTGATTATTTAGGGAAAAAGGAAATTAAAAAGATTGTTGATTTAGAATTAATAAAGGTTGCTCAGAGATTGCAAAAAACAAAAGAGATAAAAATTAAATTTACGGAAAAGCTAAAAGAAACTTTAGTTGAAAAAGGGTTTGATTCTAATTTAGGAGCCAGACCATTAAAAAGGGTTATCCAAAAACTAATTCTTGATCCATTATCAAC
The DNA here is from genome assembly GCA_964448435.1 of uncultured Candidatus Saccharibacteria bacterium. Taxonomy (GTDB): domain Bacteria; phylum Patescibacteriota; class Minisyncoccia; order Minisyncoccales; family CG1-02-41-26; genus CAYUWK01. Next base: position 606 of record CAYUWK010000029.1, on the reverse strand, counting down.
AAAAGTCATTTGTTCTGAGATTGGTCAAGGAGATAAAGTTCTTGCAGATTTTAATAAAAAAGAAGTTGTTTTTAAAGTGTCTCAAATCTTTAAAAAATCTTCTAAAAAGAAAAAGAAAGTTTTAACTAAATAATTTATGAAAAAGAATATTGTCAGAATAATTGTTATTTTAATTATAGGAGCTATCGGTGGTTCACTCTTTCAAGTTTTAATTTTACCTAGTCTTATCGCTCATCCTTATTTTGGCAATTTGAAAATGATTGAAAGATTAAAAAATCAAGTAATTGTTAATCCAGTAGAAAAAATAATGATTGGAGAGGATACTGCATTGGAAGAAGCGATTAAAGAGGTAGAAGACACAATAGTAGGATTTAATAATGGTTCAGGTATTATTATTACGTCAGATGGTTTGATAGTTACATTGGCAGATGTGCTTCCCAAAACAGAAAAATATCTTTTTTTAGAGGGAGAAAAAGTTAATTTTGAAGTTGTAAGAGAAGATTTAGAAAAAAATTTAGTATTAATAAAAGTTGACCAGAATAATACTTTAGCTTGTAAATTTGCTGATTTATCTGATATTAAAATGGGACAAAAGGTTTTTCTTTT
>CAYUWK010000028.1:0-4370 GCA_964448435.1 uncultured Candidatus Saccharibacteria bacterium | reverse complement strand
TTTTCTTTTTGGTAAAGTTCCATTAATAGTTTTGTTTGTTTGTTTTTATCATCCTTGTATTCTTTCTGTATCTCTTGGATTCTAGGCTGTAATTTTGTTAGTGCTCTTTGAGATCTTACCCCACGGATGGAAGAAGGATGTAAAATAAGACGTATAATTAAAGTCAAAATAATTACAGCTATTCCAAAATCATGCCCCGGAACATATTGATAAAGTAAAATTAACCCGTTTAATAATGGTTTATATAATATTGAGTTAAAAGCAAGAGATAAAATATTCATAGTATTGTTTATGGTAAATCTATTCCTCCTTTATTCCAAGGGTTGCATCTCAATACCCTCCAGAAGCCACGGGTTAGCCCCCTAGTCACTCCATACTTCTTGATTGCCTGATAGCTATATTCTGAGCAAGAAGGGTAAAATCGGCAATTTTTTCCTAGGATAGGGGAAATAAGTTTTTGATAAAATCTTATTATTTTTAAAAAAAATATTTTAAACATATTTTGTATTTATTCAATATCTTTTTTTAGGCCTGCCTGTTCTAAAATTTGTTTTACCACTTTCTCCATCTCTAAAAAATCTTTTTCTTTAATGCTTCTCTTGGTAAAAAAAATTAAATCATATCCTGGCTTTAGATTAATCAAATTATTTTTTATTATTTCTCTTAATCTTCTTTTTATCTGGTTTCTTAAGGATGCTTTTTTAGAAATCTTTTGACTAACAACAAATCCTACTCTTGTTACCTCCTCAAGGGAATTTTCAAAAAATTTTAAAACTAGAAATGCTTTCTCTATTTTCTTTCCTTTTTTGATAACTTGCTCAAAATCCTTTTTTTTCTTAAGACAATTTTTTTTATTCAACACAATAAGTAAGATTATTTTACTTAGATTAAACTGTCAACTTTTTTCTCCCTTTGGCAATTCTTCTTGCTAAAACTTTCTTACCTGCTTTTGTTTTATTTCGGGACATAAAACCATGTGTCTTTTTCCTTTTTTTATTTTTGGGATTATATGTTATAGACATATTATTAAATTAAAAATATAATGGATAAAACAATCCATACATAATAAAAGGTTAACAGAAAATAATGCCTCCGTCAAATATTATGGCTTCTCTTTATAAAAGACATTCTTATCACAACTTATCCACAGTTTATTGACAGATATTTAGTTTTTGTTGATTTTTATAGCTATTTGCTATATGCTGTAAATAAAAAGATAATAGAATAAAGGTTTTTACAAGCTATGATAAACAAAGAAGAACTCTGGCAAGCTGTTCTTGCCCAGACACAACTTAGCACATCCAGAGCTAGTTTTGCTACTTGGTTTTATAAAACTAAAATTGTATCTATAAATAATGGAGAAATTTTAATTTCCGTTCCAAATTCTTTTTCTAAGGAATGGTTGTCTAAAAAATATCATAATTCCATATTTAAAATTATTCGTAGTTTAAATAAAAACATTCGGACTATAAATTATGTTGTTAATTCAGAAAAACCTCAAAGAAATGTAAAGAGAGAACAGCAAAAGAGAGAGAAAGAGTTAGAAATAAATCAACTTCGTCTTAATGAATTCGAAATAAACCAAACAACAAATCTTAACCCTCGATATACTTTTGATAATTTTGTAATTGGGTCTTTTAATGAAACCGCTCATGCTGCTGCCTGGGCCGTTTCGGAAAATCCGGGATTTGATTATAATCCTCTTTTTATTTACGGAGGAGTCGGCTTAGGTAAAACACATCTTTTAGAAGCAACTGGTAATAGAATCCTTGAAAAATTTTCTAAGAAAAAAATTGTTTATGCTCCTGCCGAAAGATTTACATCAAAAATAGTAAGCGCAATTAAAGAACATAAAATAGAAGAATTAAAAACAGAACTTAGAAACATTGATGTCCTAATTATGGATGATATACAGTTTCTGGCTGGAAAAGAAAAAACACAAGAAGAATTTTTTCATATTTTTAACGCTCTACGTGAATCAAATAAACAAATAATACTGTCTTCAGATAGACCGCCGAAAGCTATCCCTGCGTTGGAAGAAAGATTAAGATCTAGATTTGAAGGAGGGATGATAATGGACATAGGCTCTCCCGATTTTGAGACAAGGATGGCTATATTAAAAACAAAGTGTGAAGAAAAAAATATTGAATTAAAGGAAGATATTTTAGAATATATTGTTACAAATATCCAAAAAAATATTAGAGAATTAGAAGGAGCTTTAAACAGATTATTAATTTTTAACAAAATGAATAATAAATCTCCTGATATTGAAATTACTAAAAAACTTCTTCATAGTTTAATACATTTTCCAGTTAGATCTACTAATTATAAAAAAATTGTTCAGATGGTAACCCAATTTTATGATTTAAAAAAAGATGATCTTTTTATCAAAACAAGAAGAAAAGAAATTGTTAAACCAAGACAAATTGCAATGTATTTATTAAGGTCTGAATTAAAAGAATCATATCCATCTATTGGTAGAAAATTCGGAGGGAAAGACCACACAACAGCAATTTACGCTTGTGAAAAAATATCAAAAGAAATAGAAAATAATCCTAATTTGATAAACGATGTCAATTTGATAAAACAAAGAATTTATAGTGGATCTATTTAAGTTTTCCATTGTTTAAAACTTGTAGATAAATTGTAAATTAAATGTGGACTATTCTATAAAAAAAATATAGAACAAAAAAACATACATTAATATCAAACATTTTTTAACAATTACTCCACATCTTAAAAATGTTTTTATCCATATTTTATAACGTTTAATGGTGTTATCAACAGAAACTTAACCCTTAACAACAACAATAATTTTATAAATTAAATAATTAGTTATTATTAAAAAATATGAAAATAGAAATATTAAAAATAAATCTCAAAAAAGCATTAGATGTTATTGAAAAAATAACTAGAAAAAATTTAACATTACCAGCTCTTAGTAATGTTTTATTATCTATTGAAGGAAACTTTTTAAGATTAGATGCAACTAATTTAGAAATAAGTGCTAGTTGGTGGATTTTAGCTAAAGTAGAAAAAGAAGGTAAAGTTGCTATCCCCGCAACATTTTTTTCTAATTTAGTTAACCTTTTAAAAGATGAAAAAATAAAACTAGAAACCCAAAACCAAAACTTATTTTTAAAAACAGAAAATCAAACAACTCAAATTCATGGGATAGATCCCGAGGAATTTCCTATAATACCTAAAATAGAAAAAGAAGAAATTATAACTATGTCTAATAAAAAATTATTAGAATCTCTTAAACAAATTATTGAAATCCCTTCTGTTTCTCAAATTAGACCAGAAATATCAGGGATTTATTTTTCTTTTAAAAAGAATTTATTAAAAATTGTTGGGACAGATAGTTTTAGATTAGCAGAAAAAAGTATTAGCTTAAAAACAAAAAGTAAAAAAGATATTTCTTTTATAGTCCCCCAAGATGCTGTTAGAGAATTAATGAATATACTAGAACAAGAGGATCAAAGAACAATAATATATTATTCTCAAAATCAGATTTTATTTGAAAGTGAAAAGAAAGAAGTTTCTCATCCTCATGTTCAAATTCTTTCTCGTTTAATAGAAGGAGAATATCCAAATTATCAAGAAATTATTCCTAAAAAATATAAAACAGAAATTGTGGTTAAAAAGGATGAATTTGAAAACCAACTAAAACAAGCAGGACTATTTAGTGGTAAGATTTCAGAGGTTAAATTAGCCGTTGACACTAAAAAGAAAAAGGTAAAAATATATTCTGAAAGTCCAGAAATAGGAAAAAATGAATCATATATATCAGCAAAAATAAAAGGTGAAGATATGGATGTTTCTTTTAATTATAAATTTCTAATTTCTGGTTTACAAAATATAAAAAGCTCAGAAGTAGTTTTTGAGCTTAATGGGGATGACGGCCCTGGTGTTTTAAGACCAGTTGGAGACGAAAATTATATTTATGTATCAATGCCTATTAAACTTAATTAATAAGAATTAATATATTTTTGTACTGAATATTCCCAATTAAAATATTGGGGATCTAAAAATGGATTTTCAGGAAGAGGACCCAAAGGGTCTTCTTTTTTTACATAATATAAAATTGAATGTGGTTCTGCTTGTTCTCCGTTTAATATTGGTTTTTCTATTATCTCTTCTTTTGGTTTTTCAAATTCTTGTTTAGGAAATTTTGGAAGAATTTCATTCATAAAATTATGCCAAATAGGACCAGCTAATGATACTCCCGGTTTTTTTGTTGGGGAATTGTCATTGTTTCCTATCCAAACGCCAGTTACTATTGAAGGAGTATAACCAATTGCCCAAGCATTGTTTAAAAATTGAGTAGTTCCAGTTTTTACAGCGACATCATAATCTTTAAAATTTAA
>CAYUWK010000027.1:0-4442 GCA_964448435.1 uncultured Candidatus Saccharibacteria bacterium | reverse complement strand
TAACTATGAGCAGCAATGTTCCTACTTGGGCGGCAGCAAGTGGAGGAGATACCAGTTGGACGTATGCAGGTACAAATGTCTATTTAACAACCTCTACAAACAACGTTGGCATCGGCACAACTTCACCAGCCACCAAATTAGATATATGGGGCAACTTACAAGTAGGCACTTCCTCAACCCCAACCTTATATGTTGATTCAGCGACAGGATATGTCGGCATCGGGACAGGTAGTCCAACTTCAAGTTTAGAGGTTTATGATACTTCTGACGCTCAGTTAACTCTTACCCAAACCGATTCCAGTAGTTATGCCCAATTCAAAGTTGATGCTACTGGCAATTTAACTATCACTGCTTCTGGTGGTGACATAACTTTACCTGATGGTGATATCTATATCTGTTCTGACGGCGCGTGTGGCACAAGCAGTGTGGATGGAACAGGTAACGTAGTGATAGAGAACAATCTTTTTGTAGAAAGCGGTAGCGTTGGTATTGGCACAACAGATCCAAAAACAAAATTAGATGTGGATGGTGCTATAAAAATAGGGACCCAAACCACTTGCGACGCTGATAGTGCAGGAGCAATAAGATACAGTACGAGCACCCAGACCTTTGAGGGGTGTAATGGAACAACTTGGGAGACCTTAGCATCAATAGCGTTCGAATGTGGCAATTCAGTTACTTTTACTTACAAAGGAAGTTCAGTTACCTATGGAACAGTCGAAAATCTAACTACCAGTGAATGTTGGTTAGACCGCAATCTTGGTGCTACAGACGTAGCTGTCGGTTATAATGACAGTAGTGCTTATGGAGATTTATTTCAGTGGGGAAGATTAGATGACGGTCATCAAACTCGTACCAGCGGAACCACTGCTACTTTATCTACTACTGATGACCCTGGTCATAGTAATTTTATTAAAAATGGTTCTTCTCCTTATGATTGGCGTAGTCCTCGAAACGATAATTTATGGCAAGGAGTTGATGGTATTAATAATCCCTGCCCTTCGGGCTGGCGAATACCAACTGAAGCAGAATGGGAAGCCGAGCGAACAAGTTGGACTGGTGGTAATAACTATACAGGTGCTTATGCCAGTCCCCTTAAATTAACAGCAGGTGGCGGCCGCAGTTACGGCGGTGCTTCGCTCGTCGGTGTAGGCAGCGGCGGCTACTATTGGAGTTCTGCTGTGTCTGACGCGGGCGCTCGCGGCCTGGGCTTTGGCGGTAGCAGTGCGGGCGTGAGTTACAATTTCCGGGCGTACGGCTTTTCGGTGCGGTGTGTACAGGACTGATTTGACTATTTGACTATTTCGTAATTTTTTTTCAAAAAATGGCTACATATTTTCACCTTCCAGTATATAAAGCGAGTTATGACCTTGTGCTTGATATGTTTAAAGTAATAAAGGATTTTAACCGAGAGTATAAATATACCCTGGGAAAAAATATAAAAAAGGAGGCGATTGAAATGGTCACTAATATCTATCGGGCCAATTCCAGTTTTTCCAAAAAGCCGCATATAAAAAAAGCGAGAGAAGAAATTGAAACAATCAGAATTTTTTTCAGATTGACTAAAGATTTAAAGCAGGTAAGTTTGAAGAAATTTGTGGATATTAACGAGAAAATAGAAAATGTTTCCAAACAGCTTACTGCTTGGGAAAGGTCGCAAAAATAAAGGGAAAAGGGCCGGAATCGCCTATGAGTTAAGGCCTAGGCGAGCGCGCATATTTATCAGTCCAATGGCTTTCTTGCTAAAATCGGCAAGGTATATTTGCAAAAAGCAATTTCTTGTTTTCTGCCAAAAAGAAAGCAAGAAAAATTAAACAGCCATTTTAAAAGCAGGTGGCAACCGCAATTACAGCAATGCTTCGCTCAACAATGTAGGCAGCAACGGCAACTATTGGAGTTCTACTGTGTCTGACACGAACGCTCGCAACCTGAACTTTAACGACAGCAATGCGAACATGAATAACAATAACCGGGCGAACGGCTTTTCGGTGCGGTGTGTACAGGACTGGTATCTGCCCCTTTCTTTCTTCTTTTTATCTATATACTAAATATGCCTTTCAATAAACAGCTTTTATACGATTTGTTCCGAGCCCATTACAACGCCCGGAAAAACAAAAGAAACACTATTAATGCTTTAGCTTTTGAAATAGATTACGAAAGAAAACTTTTTGAACTTTATGAAGAAATCAAAAGCGGAAAATATAACATTAGTCGTAGCATTTGTTTTGTGTCCTTTGCTCCAGTTCAGAGAGAAATTTTTGCTGGTGATTTTCGAGATAGAATTGTTCATCATCTTATTTACAACTATATCAGTCCGTTTTTTGAACGGCTATTTATTCACGACAGTTATAGTTGTAGAATTGGAAAAGGAACTTCATACGGTATAAAACGGTTAAATCATTTTATCCGCTCCTGTTCTTGTAACTATATGCAGGATTGTTACATTCTTAAATTGGATATTAAAGGATACTTTATGGCTATAGACCGTTCAATTTTATATCAAAAAGTTAAAAAAACACTGGAGCATTTTCAAAAAATGGCTGATTTTGACATTAATTTGGTATCGTATCTTATTCACAAAATCATATTTCACGACCCTACAAAAAATTGCACTATCAAAGGGAGAAGAGAAAACTGGAAAGGGCTTCCCAAAAGCAAAAGTTTGTTTTTTGCCGGAGAAAATAAAGGGTTGCCTATCGGAAATCTTACCTCCCAGTTATTCGGAAACGTTTACCTGAACGATTTTGACCACTTTATTAAATATAATCTTGGCTGTAAATATTATGCTCGTTATGTAGATGATTTTGCGATTGTTCATCCAGACAAAGAATATCTCAAATCTATTATTCCGATATTGAGAGAATATTTACAATTTAATCTTTCTTTGGAGCTTCATCCAAAAAAGATTTATCTCCAGCATTTTTCCAAAGGCGTCAATTTTCTCGGGACAGCAATAAAGCCATATCGCATTTATATCCGAAATAGAACCAAGGGGAATTTCTATAAAAAAATTCAATACTGGAACAATTTTCTTATAAAAAGACAGCATAGAATTAGCAAAAGAGACCTCGCACAATTTCTGTCCAGTATGAATTCATATCTGGGATTAATGGGACACTATAATACCTACAAACTTCGCAAGAAGATGCTAACTCAAAACTTATCGCCATATTTTTGGGATTATGTTTATATGTCAAATAATTACAATAAACTTACGAAAAAACTTATGTACAAAATTATTAATTAATTAGCTTCTTGTGCTAAGCTAAGCTAAGCACAAGACCATAAAATATATGTTTAAAAAAATAATCAATTTTCAAAAGGTTATACAATTTATTAAATATCATAATGCCTTTACCATTGGGTTGGTTTTGATTTTTATTTTTGGGGCTTCGGTTTTTGCTTCGGACACAATAAGAGAAGCAACAATTGGTAAAGCAGTAGTTGAAAAAGCGGGGATTGATAATACCGCTTTACTAACTGCTGATTTAGGTAATTTTGATTTTTCAATGCAGATTATCAATGTTACTGAAGATGATGAAAATTATTATGTTCTTTACACTTACAAAACTTTAGATATTCAGGATGATATTTGGCAACCGGTTAGTCGTCAGGAAACTATGGAAGTTTCCAAATCAGCCTTGGCTGATAGGGACTTAGGGCTTTATGTTGCCGAAGAATTAGGTGAAATAATAGATAGCCAAAAGGCCTACTTGGTTAAAGTCCAGCAAAAACAAAAACAAAAAGGCATAACTCTTATTCAAGAAACCACAAAATACACTGGTTTAATTGGTATGGTTTTGAATCCAAAGACCCGTGAATTACCCGGATATGAACCAGTAGTTAAACAGCCAGAACCAGTTGCTGTTGTCTACCAAGAATCTCAACCTGCGGAGGTTGGACCTCTGGAAACTTCCTGCAATCCGGATTGGGTTTGTAGCGACTGGACTCCTGCTGAATCTACTGTCGCTCTTGAAGAGGGTTTTACCCAGACCAGAACTTGTACAGACCAGAATAATTGTGGCACTGAACAAGCGAAACCAGAAGAAGAGCATATAGCAATCGGTACTTATCAATCCGCCAGCGCTGGCGGAGGCACGGACACTGGGTCGCCAGAAGTTCCCACTACGGAAGCAACAACCACTGAAGCAACTACAACTCCAACAACAACTTCAACCACAACTCAGGCAACCTCTACAGAGCCAATTTGTGATATTAATAATTTGAACTTATGCAATACTCAAAGTACATGCGAAGCCACAGATATTGGAGGTTATTGGTATTCAGAAACCTGTAATTCTGAAGCAGAAGCAATAGTCTGCTTTCCTGATTGGCAATGTAGTGATTGGCAGGAATTAGTAGAAACAATTGGTTGTGGACAAGCATTTACCCAGACTAGAATTTGTACAGATATTAATGAATGTAGTACTGATGAAAACAAA
>CAYUWK010000026.1:0-4611 GCA_964448435.1 uncultured Candidatus Saccharibacteria bacterium | reverse complement strand
CCTCCAGACATAGCAACTGCTATTTTTTTATTCATGTTTCTAAAAATCCATTAATAATTAAATTTGTAGCTTGTTTCTCAGTAAGCCCTCTCGTTCTTAAATAATTTAACTGCTCTTGAGAAATTTTCCCAATAGAAGCTTCATGTGTTATTTGGGCAAGTTTATTTTTACAAACTAATTCCGGTATCAGAGAAATATTAGATTTTTTATCAGTTAATAATCCCTGGCAATCCAAATGTCCTTTGCTTTCTGAATCGGCAATTACTTGAGAGTGTGCTAAAACTTTACTTTTTTTGCCACTAACTAACCTAAGATTAATAATACCAGAAGAGCCCTTCCCTTTTAAAATCAAAACATCCTTTATATTCATTTCTGTCCCCACACAATTGGCTATCATTTTTATATCACAACTTGCTCCAGCAGAAAGATTAAAAGAATTATTTATTTTAAGTTTCTTAGGAGTAAAAAGAGTTTTATATGTATAATCTAACTTTGAATTTTTTTCTAGAATAAATTCATATTCTGGTTCAACAATATCTTTCTCTCCCCAAGTATGGATATGATTATATTTTAAAGAAGAACCTTGTTTTAAAATGATTTTCCCATTGGCTTTATGTTTCCCATTCAAAGTTTTCTTTAAACTATTGCAAGATCCTTGAAGCGAAACTTTCAGTCCTTTTTCTACAATTAAAAGATTCTGAAGTTTTTGACTAATATTTTTATGGGCGATAGAAACACAAGAAAAAAGAGGAAAATTTACTTGATTTTTTATCCAAATAAAATAACCTTGCTTTGGTCTTTTTGAAAAATATTTTCTAGTCCAATTAAACTTTTCCCATGCTTCCGGGCTAGTTAAAAGAGTAACTCCATTTACTTTAAGGATATTTTTTACTTTATTATCAATCTGCCAAAAATGGACATTTCTTGCATTTTTCATAACCATATTTTTTAATAGTTTTTAATACTTTTTTATAATTTTTATCTCTACAAACAATTTTACCTGAAACCATTACATTGGTAATATTTGGTTTTAAGAAATTTAAAATAGATCCAGAGTGAGTAACTAATAAAACAGAAATCTTTTTATCTATTAATTCTTTTTTTATCATTTCGGCTACGCTTCTTATCTTTTTCAAATCCAATCCAGAATCAACTTCATCAAAAATTACTAATTTAGGATTTAATACTAATATTTGGATAAGTTCTGACATCTTTTTCTCTCCTCCAGAAAAATCTAAGTTTACATCTCTCTTTAGGAGATGTTTATTAAATATTTGCTCTAATCCTTTCAATTTAGAATTCTTAATAACTGAAATTTTATTTAATAATTTGGATGTTTTGACTCCTTTTATTGCTGGAGGTGATTGAAATGATAAAGCAAGTCCAAGTCTTACTCTCTTTTCTGGAGTAAAATTTGTAATATCTTTTCCTTGAAAAAATATTTGGCCAGATGTTATTTTATATTTAGGATTTCCTAAAATAGCATGGCAAAGAGTACTTTTACCAGAAGCATTAGAACCTAGAAGTACCTGAACATCGCCCTTTTTTATTTCAAGGTTCACGCCTTTTAATATTTTCTTTCCATTTGATTCAACTTTTAAATTTTTGATTTCTAAAAACATTTTATTAGATTAAACTAAAAACCATAGCCAGCCCCAAAATTACAATTATGAGTCCAGAAATCAAATCAAGATATTTAATATTTCTGGCCTGCCAGCTTGAGATATCTTTTATTTTAGAAAGTCCAAAATAAATTATTAAAACCATAATCAACATTGGCAGAACAAATACAAAGTTGTAAAGCAAAAGTAGAGGAAAAGCTTTTAAAATATCAAGAGAACACAGTATCCCCCCACAAATAATATAAGGTCCTATTGTACAAGGAAGCAAGAAGACAGTAACAAAGGCACCGACAACAAAGGCTCCTATAGGACTTGTTACTTTAGAGATAATTTTATTAACCTTAGGAACAGTATTACAAACAGCCTGAGCTCGAAAAAAATCTCTTAATTTTAAAACTCCTAAAATTATGGCACCTGCTCCTAGTGCCTGATAAAGCCAAATTCTGATTGAAGTTAACGCCTGAATAATCTGAAATGATCTTATTATAACTAACCCGTAGAATAAATACATTATAAAAACAGAAATAACAAATGCTAGCCCGGCCAGCAGAACATTTCTTTTCTTTTGGGGATTGTAAGTTAAAATCGTAATTAGCATCAAACTCAGAACAGCCAAAGCACACGGATTGATCGCATCAATAAGGGCTAAAGATAAAACTTTAATCAAAGTGAGCTTTGTTCCTTGAAAAACTTCTGACTCAATTTTAACTTTAAAATTTATGGCATTATTAAAATGCATATATGCTCCTGACAATGAGACATCTATAGAGTCAATAGAAGTATAATAAATTTGATCTATAACATCTGTGATATTTTTAGCAATGACTAAACTTTGAAAAACCTCATTAGAATTAATTTGTTGAGAACTTTTTTCTCCTACTCCTTCCCCGTTCCAACCAAAAATCCATTCTTCTTGACCAGTTTTTATCAAAATTTTATCTTTTGTCCATATCTTTGGTTGGCCAGGCAAAGTAGCCAAGTTTAAATCCTCAAATCTCTGAGAATTTCCATTTATCAGCGGACATGGATTATTTTCTAGTTCTTCAATTTTTTCTCTAATATTTTCTAAAATCGGTCTATCTCCAGTAATGATATTTTGGTGAGATTTTGTAAAGATAATAATAGGGAGACCACAACAAGAATTAGGACCACCGGGAATACAAGGCGAAAGTTCATAACCCTGACAATATTCATTAAGCAAAGGAGCATTTTCTTTTTGTTGATAAATTTCATATTCAATAATAATCAAATTTGGGCGTTCTTCTAATAAATCTTGAAAAACTACCGGATCTGTTTTAGCACAGTGAGAACAACCAATGCCAGTAAAATAAATAGCGCAAGAATGGGTTTCTGTATTTTCAGCAAAAGAAAAAGAGCTAGGAATTAAAAGAAATCCCGATGCTAGGAATAAAAAAAGAAGTAATCCTAAAAATTTTCTCAGCTTTCTGAAAATCATAAATAATACTTATGGTTTATTAATATAATTCCTCTACCGATAAACTAATAAAGCTAGAGGGATTATTTTGGTTATCAAAACGAGTTTTAATCCAGAAATAACTTCTGGCAATGTTTGATATTTCAACTTGGTCAATCAAACCATTAAAAGAATAACTCTTATAAACTTGGCCCAAAGATGAAATCCAACTTTCTCCTTTATATCTACCAATTTCAGCAAATTCTCCTTCTTTTTTTGTAAGAATTCCATTTGGAACATCTTTTATTGATTTTTCTGTTCCGTCTAAATAAGAAATTAATTGTTCTCCATTATAAACAAAAGTTAAATAATGCCATTTATCTTTTTCCAAAGGAGTTTTTAAATATGTCTGATATGATTTTCCAGAAATAGATGTTCTAAATATACTTTCGTCTTTTCTCATGATTATTTGCCAAGCACTATATTGATCCCCTTCCCATCCAATAATTCCTCTGTCTCCCTGTTCTTCTTTTGGCAAAATCCAAACTCCGATTGTTATATTCTCTAAATCAGAAAGCAAAGATGAATCATTAAGAGCAACAAAATCGTCAATTCCATCGAATTGATATGCCATACTTATTTTACCTTCAACTCCTTGTTTTAAGTTTCCATATACTTTTCCATCAATATTGTTAATAGTAGAGTCAAAACTATCTCCAGAAGTTTCTCCAAAATGTTGAACCATTAGAAAATTGTTATCCCATGTTCCCTCATCATTTTTTTCAATTGTTTTAGAATTATTATAATAAATATAAATTTCTGTATCTTCTATTGAAGATAAAAAAGGAATTTTAACCCAAGCAAATAATTCTCCCGTTAAAGAATTATAACTTTCTACATCTCTTTTTAATTTATTATTATCTGCATCAATAAAAATAATATCTTTCCCAATTCTACTAGCATTTTCTTTTAAACTATCGTTCTTTATATAGACAAGTAATGAAAAATCAGTTAAATCATTAATAATTTTTGTATGATCAACAGTTATTTTCTTTCTAAACTTCCAATTATAATCAAACCATTTTGTTTCATCCAACTCCCCGGTATAAATCGCCGATCCACCTGGAGAATAAATTTGATAAATTTCTTTTTCTTTTTCTAAAACAGCATAAATTTTATATTCTGCATTATCTCGAGATGTTTTATACCAATAACAAAATTTAGAATTAGATTTATCAGATTTAAAGAGAGGATCTTCAGGGACTTCTGAAATATAATTTTTAATTCCTTGAAAAAAAACTCCATTCTCTATTTTGTCTTTTTCTAAACACTTCCATTCTTTGATTTCTGGATATTTTCCATAATCTCTATAGTAAGCATTTAATCCTCTTTCTAATATGGCTAAGTCTTTTACTCTTTCGTCATCCCTCTTTTCTGGATATACTCCCCTAACAAAAAGAAATATTATACATAAAAAAAATAAAATAATTATTATGTAAAATAAAATCTCTAAAAGAGAAAATCTTTGAAATTCTTTTTTAACAAATAAATTTGTTATTTTATTTTTCATTTTGA
>CAYUWK010000025.1:0-4615 GCA_964448435.1 uncultured Candidatus Saccharibacteria bacterium | reverse complement strand
TAGTACCATTACACCAAGTTGTACCTCCATCATCTCCATACCAATCAGGAGAACAGACAACATAATGTCCATTTGTTAAAACATATACTCCTCCACCTCCGACAGATCTCATACCTTCACCTCCACATAAACTATTAGTAGTGCCAACTGTTCCTGCATGTACCCCCGCGCTATCACACCAAGTTACAGCTCCTCTTTGTATACCAGAAGTATTACTCTCCCAATAAGGACTAACAATTACATATTTACCACCTCCTAGATCCACCGCTCCTCCATAACCAACTCTATCGTTTGCCTTATCACCTATATAGCTATTGCTTGATGAAATAGTTCCTGTAGCACCCGTATTCGAACAATATGTTGCAGCTCCATAATCAAAACTTTCCCAATAAAAAGAGCAAATAACATAACCTCCGTCTGATAGAGCTGTAATACTTCTTTCATTAACACCTGAAAGATACCAACCAACATAATCATAGTAGCTAGAACCAACGATACTGTTTCCAACAGCAACCAGAACTTCTGTTCCAGACCAACCTACAGTTCCACTCCCCCAAGTAACAGCTCCTTTATAGATATTCCAATAAGGGCTTGAAATAACAAAATGATCATTAGTACTTAGTAAAACAATTCCTCCCAAACCTACCCTATCGCCTCCTGACCCTACTATTGAACTTATTAAAGCTCCTGTATCTCCATTAAAGAGATATGCTGCTCCTAAATTTGAACTAGAATCTCCATAATAAGGTTTTGTAATAACTACATTTCCATTTCCTAGAAATTCTGCATGTGTTCCAAAACCTGTTCCAGAAAGCGTGTCTGGATCTATTAGATCAATTTTTAGATAATCTCCAGCAGTTTCTGCAATTGTAATATTTTTTGGATCTAATAGGATTTCAGGAGGAGAACCATTTTTTGTAGAATCATAATAACTTCCAGAAAATGCTAGATTATCTTTTCCTGAAATTTCAATAAAACCGCCATCTCCTGATAACAAGCCTCCATTTGCAGAAAATTTTCCTAAAAAACGCATATCACTATCTGCCCAAAAGATAATTTTTCCACCATTACCATTTTCTTTTGCATCAGCTCTTATTGAAGAAAAAGGATTTACAAAAACACTTGTTGCATTTTTATATTCAGGATTTTTTCCCTGATAATCTCCCCCTACTAATATCTCGCCACCCAAATATTTTCCAGAAGCATTAACATCTGATGCTACAAGTAAAATATCTGGAGCCATTATATGGATTTTTCCTCCATAATCTGCAGATGCTGAAAAGGAACCTGATGTAAATATTCTTCCATCTGATTCTATGAAAATATTTCCAGCCTTTTCATCTGCATCAACAGAAGTAAATGCACTGCAAGATTCTTGAAAATATTTTTTGGCAACAATATTTATGTTTCCGCCATTTTCTCCCTTTTTAGCAATGATCTTGCCGCTGTTATAATATTTATCTACTTCTATTGAAATATTTTGAGATTTAATTGTTGCTGAATTTGTAAGGGTTTTTGCTTTTATTTCAATATTATCATTTTCTAAAACACCATTCGATAAAACCTTACAACCATCAGATTCAATAAGAATTTGACCATCTTTTTTCACAATAGATGATTTTTTTATGCTTCCTTCTAAATTAATTGCATATGAATAAATATTATCATTTGCTTTTATTTCTGTTTTATAAGCTTCAATATTTCCGGTATTGGAAATAGACCCATCATTCAAGCTAGCTTTTATTAATATCCTTTCCCTATTTGATGGAGATAAAAATATTTCACAACCAACAGCTAAGTTTACAGATCCATTTTTTGCTAAAAGTTCTCCTTCATTTTTTATTTCATATCCAAAAAGAGTTACATCTCCATTTTTTGCTAAAATTTTTCCAAAATTCTTAATTGATGCTTTTGAATCTCCTTTGAATTCAAATTCTCTATTTTTCAGAAACTCCTTATCTTCAATATTTAATGTACTAGCGATAAAAGCATTTGTATCAATAACTGAATCTTTCCCAAATAATATTCCGTTGGGATTTATTAAAAAAATATTTCCATTTGCTTGAAGCTTTCCAAGTATTTCACTTGGGATATTGCTAGTTACTCTATTGAGTAAAGATGCGTTTATAGATGGCTGAATAATTTTTGTTATCTCATCTATTCCTATTGAAAAATCTTGCCAATTAATTATTGCCCCATTAGATGCCGTTATTTCCAACATATTCTTACTAAGATTGTTAACGGTAGCTTTGCCATTAACAATAGATGGGGTTTGGGGATTTGAAAATAAAGAAAGATGAAGAATAAAAACAAAAACAAAAAAACAATTCTTTTTAAATTTAATAAACATAACCAATCAAGACCACAATGTAATTAACCTATTATTCTTTATATAACAAAAATCGTCTTATATATATAGATATTTTTACATTGTAATAATTCAGCAATAAAAAAATCTAATTAACAAGAAAACAATTTTAAAATCCTGAAATAACAGAAAAGCTCCATCTATGATTAGGAGTTCCTCTTTTTATCAATTGCTTTCCAAAATCAAGTCTACAATTTAAATAATTAGAAATATTATATCTAATTCCAGAACCGATGCTTGCAAACATTTTTTCTTTTTGTTCACCTTGAGATATTTTATTTTTAGATCCAATAGCTAAATCTAAAAACACTAAAAAATTAAATTTATCAATAGGTTTTTTATATCTTAAAAGTTTTAATAAACTAAAAGATGGAAGATAAATTTCAGTATTATAGATTGCTACATTATCAAAATTATCTTGTCTTTCTTTATATCCTCTAACAGTATCAAATCCACCAAGTCCATATTCTTCCGATGGAAGCAAATTTCTTATTGCTGCTTGACCGCGCAGAAAATGTTTCCAAGCCAAATATTTTGAAAATTGCCAAGTAACACTTAGAGATGTTCTTGCATAAAAATAATCTGCTTTTGCAAAAGGTCTCATGCTATTGTAATCTGCATTACTTTGATCACTAACAATTTTTCCTGGAGATAAAAAACCTTCAATTTCAAAAGATGTTTTAGTTTTATTGGTTGAAAAACCCAAATTATATCCAACCATAGCTTGAGTTAAATTTACTAATTTTGGATCAATCGCAGGAACGCCACCATATTCTAAATTACTATTTGTTCTTTTAAAATCAAATCCACAAATGACTTCTTGCAATACACTCTTTTTTGGCATCAGAGGAACTGTATATCTTAAAGAGGTTTGCAAAGAAAATCCCGATGAGTGGAATTCATAAGTATCTACACTATATTTTGAATCTACATAAGAATAGCCACCAATTAATACCAAAATATGTCTCCAAGGAAGTGGAGCTGTATATATTAATGAATGACCTTGAAATCTTTTAAAATCAGGAGAGGGTGTATATTGATAAGATAAAGATTGATCTGTTCTAAAAATATTTCCAAGCATTATTCCTGCAAATATTCTGTTATTTCCAGTTGAATCATTTCCTACATTATCAACCCCAATATATGGTCTTGCGGGGAATCTATCATCTACAATAATTTCAATATCTGTTGTTTTATTTTTAGCACCTGGAGTATATACCGCATAAGATTGTCTAAAGGGATTTCTATTTAACCAATATAAATCTTCTTCCAAAAGATCAGAAATTATAGGAGTTCCTTTTTTTAATCTTATATTATTTATAATGCTATTTGTACTGCTCCACTTATTTCCACTAACCCTGATATCATTTAATGCACTTTCAATTATTTGTACTTTAAGTATTCCATCTGAAATATTTTGTTCTGGAATATTTACAAAAACAAAAAGTCTTTTATAATCTGAATAATATTTAATTATTTTTTCTTTTATTTTCGATATATTCTTTTGTGTAATATCTAAACCAATAAAAGGTTTTAAACTTTTTTTAAATTTATCAACATCTCCAGGAACCTTTACATCTGCAATATTTACACCATAATGATAATGGTCTACTAAATTTTTTTCATTGTCATACAAAACAATTTTTTTCAATTCCGGACATTCCTCTTCTGCCAATAAACTTGAAAAACTAATTATCTGAATAACTAATAAATAAAATAATAAATTTATTTTATTTAATTTAAACATAATTTTTACCAATTATAACTTATCTGTATGCATTATATTATTTATACTATATGAACCTTGACGAATATAAAAGAATTCTTTTTCTCGATTATCTTTATCGACAAGTTTTTTAATATAAAATCCTATATATCCATTTATATATTCATTATATGGATGTAAACATCTAAATACTTCAACCATTGCTGGCATCATTACATTTCTAGCTTCATTTATTTGAGAATCAGATGGACTAGACGAAGGTGGAATAGGAGTTTCTGTTTTATAGAAAAATGTATAAGGATCTCCATATTCAGTATAACTTGGCAAATAATATACTTCATACTGTTCTGTTGCAGAAGGTATTGTGCTATGAGTTAAAGTATTACCATTATAAGTTGAGCTTGCACTAATAGTATTATAAACATAAACAGAGGTAAATATTCTTAAATTATCTCCCGATGCTGTATCAATTGTAGAAAAACTACCTATTGAAAAAGTTCCCGATCCCTCTAAAGGATCTG
>CAYUWK010000024.1:0-4621 GCA_964448435.1 uncultured Candidatus Saccharibacteria bacterium | reverse complement strand
AAACTAACTTAAAATTTGAAAAATTACAATAGTTTAGGTAAGATTAAGAATATGATTATACTTTCTATCGATACATCTTGCGACGATACATGTATTTCTATATTAAAAATTGAAAAGAAGAAGATTAAAGTTCTTTCTAATATTATTTCCTCTCAAATAGATATTCATAGAAAATATGGAGGAGTTTATCCAAGTTTAGCTAAAAGAGAACATGAAAAAAATTTAGTACCTGTTTTGAAACAAGCATTACAAGAAGCTAAAAAGAAAGAGAAATTTGCAAAACCAGATTTAATTGCCGTTACAATAGGCCCTGGTCTAGAACCTTGTTTATGGGTAGGACTGAACTTTGCTAAATCTTTGTCTTTTATGTGGAGCATACGCTTAATCCCTGTTAACCATATTGAAGGGCATATTCTGGCTAATTTTATTAATGGGAATGCTAACCTTAAGTTCCCAGTAATTTGCTCAGTGGTTAGCGGAGGGCACACCCAAATAATATTAATGAAGAAAATCAAAGATTATGAAATAATTGGAGAGACAAGAGACGATGCAGCTGGAGAATGTTTTGATAAGACAGCAAGAATTTTAGGCCTTGCTTATCCAGGAGGACCGAGCATTGAAAAACAAATTAAAAAATATCCAATATCTGTTCCTAAATTTCAAATTAAGCTACCTAGGCCAATGATGTATTCAAAAGATTATGATTTTAGTTTTTCTGGTTTAAAAACAGCTGTTCTGTACGACTATAAAAAAAGAAACAAAAAAATAAGAACTTCCAAAAAATACATTTCTGAGATGGCCAAAGAAATTCAGCAGTCAATTATTGATGTCTTAATTAAAAAAACAATTAAAGCAGCTAAAGATTATAAAGTAAAAACAATAATCCTAGGAGGTGGAGTGGCAGCTAATCAAGAATTAAAAAAACAATTTAAAAAGAAAATTGAAAAAGAAATTCCTAAATGTTTTTTTTCTGCGCCAAATTCAAGGTCCTGTACAGACAATGCTGCCATGATTGGAATAGTTGGATATTTTAACAAAAATAAAGCAATAAAAAATCCTCAAAAGATAAAAGTAAATTCTAACTTAAGAATATGAAGCTTTCTAAAACTTATAAACCTAACGAGATAGAAGATAAGATTTATAAACTTTGGGAGAAATCTGGAGTTTTAAAATCTAATCCAAAAAGTAAGAAAAAACCATTTTGTATAATTATGCCTCCGGTCAATGCCAATGGCTCTCTTCATATTGGCCATGCTGTTTTTATTACCTTAGAAGACATAATGATTCGTTCTCAAAGAATGAGAGGAAAAGAAGTATTATGGCTCCCAGGAATTGACCATGCTGGTTTTGAAACCCAAGTTGTCTTTGAAAGATATTTAAAAAAACAAGGAAAAACAAGATTTCAATATTCGTCTGATCAGCTTTATAAAATGATTTGGGATTTCTGTGAAGAGAATAAAAAGATTGTTAAAAATCAATTTAAGAAATTAGGAGTGTCTTGTGACTGGTCAAAGGAAAAATTCACGTTGGACAAAGATATTATTAAAATTGTTTATAAAACTTTTAAAAAACTTTATGATGATAAACTAGTTTATAGGGGGAATAGAGTTATAAATTGGTGTCCTAACCATGAGACATCACTTTCAAATTTAGAAGTAAAACATAAACAAATAAATGGAAAACTTTATTATATAAAATATCCTTTAAAAGATTCTAAAGAATTTATTACTGTGGCTACAACAAGACCAGAAACAATGTTGGGAGACACAGCTGTAGCTGTAAATCCAAAGGATAAAAGATTTATAAGTTTAATTGGTAAAAGAGTTATTTTGCCTTTATCAAATAGAGAAATACCAATTATTTCTGATAAAAGAATAGACATGGATTTTGGGACTGGGGCGCTTAAGGTAACTCCATCCAGTAGTCAAGTTGATTTCGAAATTGCCAAAAACAATAAATTAGAAGCAATTGAAATTATTGATAAAAAAACAAGAATGACTGAAAAAGCTGGAAAGAAATATGCTGGATTAAAAATTATGGAATGTCGAGAAAAAGTTATACAAGATTTAAAAGATTTAAACTTATTTGAGAAAGAAGAAGATTACAAACATAATATTGCTGTTTGTTATAAATGTGAAACTCCAATTGAGCCCTTAATATCAAAACAATGGTTCGTTAAAATTAAACCATTGGCTCAACAAGCAATAAAAGTGGTAAATGAAAAAAAAGTAGAATTTATCCCTTCTTATTTTAAAAAGATTTATCTCCATTGGATGAAAAATATTCAGGACTGGAATATATCCAGACAAATCACATGGGGGATTAGAATGCCTATTTGGTATTGCAAAGATTGTCAGAATATTATAACCACGGATGGAAAACAACCTAAAAAGTGTTCAAAATGTGGAAGTAAAAATCTAATCCAAGAAACTGATACTTTTGATACTTGGTTCTCTTCGGGACAATGGCCATTTGCAACATTACTTAGCCAAGGGAAAACAAAAAAAGACAAAAAGAATATATTTGGTTTTACTACTGATGATTTTGAATATTTTTATCCAACTGCAGTTATGGAAACTGGAAGAGATATTCTTTTCTTCTGGGTAGCAAGGATGATTATGCTTGGCATATACGCCACAAATAAAATCCCCTTCCACAAAGTTCATCTTCACGGATTAGTATTAGCTAAAGATCGTCAAAAAATGTCAAAATCCAAAGGAAATGTAATCAACCCCTTGGGGGTTGCTGACCTTTATGGATCTGACGCATTAAGAATGGCTCTTATTTTTGGAACAAGCCCTGGAAAAGATGTTGTTATTTCTGAAGAAAAAATTATAACTCAGAAAAAATTTGCTAATAAAATTTGGAATGCCACCCGATTTGTTTTGGCAAATAAACCCTCAAATGTTTATCCCGAGAATAAATTATTAAATACTAATAAAAACTCAACAAAGGCAGATGAAGAAATTCTGAAGCAACTTGATAAAACGATTAAATTAATAAGCAATAATTTAGATAAATCTCGTTTTCATGAATCAGCGCAAAATATATATCATTTTTTCTGGCACAAATTTTGTGATAAATATATAGAAAAATCTAAGAAGCAAATTCTAAATGCCAAAAATCAAAAAGAAAAAGAGAATACTCAAAAAATTCTATTATATGTCCTATTAAATTCAATAAAACTTCTACACCCTTTTATGCCTTTTATTACCGAAGAAATTTATCAAAAATTATCCTTAAGAAATAAGAAAAAATGTTTAATGGCTGAAGATTGGCCTAAATAAATATCTATTATGATTTATTTACTTTATCTTTTTGGTTTCCTACCTAGTATCATTTGGCTTCTGTTCTATTTACGAAGAGATGTACATCCAGAATCAAATAAACAAATTCTAAAGGTTTTTTTATATGGTATGGTAGCTGCTTTTTGTGCAATTTTCGTGGAGATGACATTCAAAGAAATTTTGTCACCAAAATCAGTTTTATATATTTTTCTTGGTGGAGCGTTTGTTGAAGAATATTTAAAGTACCTCGTAATAAAATTTGAGATATTAAAAAATTCAGAGTTGGATGAACCTTTTGATCTTATGCTTTATATGATTATTTCCGCGCTAGGGTTTGCTGCTTTAGAAAATATTTTGATACTTTATAAATATCATCCTTTTTTAGAATTATTAAAGACATTAGACATAACAACTTGGCGTTTTTTAACTGCTACGTTTTTACACACTTTGTGTTCTGGAGTCTTGGGATATTTCTTAGCTCTTTCCTTTTTTAATTTAAAAAATCAGAAGAAAATTTTCTTGATCGGATTATTTTTAGCAAGCATATTGCATGGTTTCTATAATTTGTTTATAATAAGAGGTGACGGATGGACATTAATTTTTATCCTTCCAATTACAGCTTTATTTATTTTAATTTTTTGTAGAAGATTAAAAAAAATAAAAGGTGTCTGTAAAATAAAATAATTAATATTAATAATATGTCTTTTTTTAAAAAACTCAAAAATGAAATTGATTTTGATGATGAAAATGAAATAGTTGAAGAAGTAGAAAAAAAGGGGAATAAACAATCTTCAAAGAAAAAAATAGAAAAAAAACAAGCCCCCATACAAAAAGCGAAAGAGGAATCTGAAGACTGGATGAAAACTGATGGTCAACTGGCTATCGATGTTTATCAAACAAAATCTTCTTTTGTCATTCAAGCACCAGTAGCAGGGATAAAACCAGAAGACTTAGACATATCTGTTGAAAATGATTTTTTAATCATAAAGGGAAAAAGAGAGAAAACCGAAGAAATACAAGAAAAAGATTATTTTTATCAAGAATGTTACTGGGGTTCTTTTTCCAGAAAAGTAAGTTTGCCGGAAGATCTTGATCCATCAAAAATAAAGGCATCTTTGAAAAAAGGTATCTTAACTGTAAAAATTCCAATGATTGCTAAAAAATTGAAGAAGATTGTTATCCAAGAAGAAGAAGAATAAATAAATTAAAATTAATCTAAATTTAAAAAAGCCTTTAAAGGCTTTTTTATTGTGCCCTCGGCAGGACTTGAACCTGCACCTCAAAATGAGATATGGTCCTAAACCATACGCGTCTACCAATTTCGCCACGAGGGC
>CAYUWK010000023.1:0-4652 GCA_964448435.1 uncultured Candidatus Saccharibacteria bacterium | reverse complement strand
CTTCTTTTCCCTCTTTGTACTATTTCAAACTTTTCAATATTAGGAGAATGGATAGGAAAAACTCTTTCTACTCCTATGTCTCCCACAATTTTTCTTACAGTAATAGTTCCAGAAATACCTTTACCATGTTTTATTGCTAAAACAATTCCTTCAAAAACTTGAATTCTTTCCTGTTTTCCTTGTTTTGACTTTTTACTTTGTTCTTTTATTTTTTGGTAAACCTTAACAGTATCTCCTGGCTGAATATCTGGTATATCTTTTTTTAAGTTTGGTTCTATAATTTTTTCTGTTTTTGTTGTCATAATTTATATTTCTAATTTTATTTTGATTTAGTGGGCGGTACTGGACTTGAACCAGTGACCTTTCGCATGTCGAGCGAACGCTCTACCAACTGAGCTAACCGCCCATTACTATGCCTATGGTGGGCACGGAAGGAATCGGACCTTCACTCTTCCGCTTATAAGGCGGGTGCTTTACCATTAAGCTACGTGCCCTATGTTACTTTTTGGTATTTTTTCTTTTTAATAAGTTCTCAAATTCTTCTTTTTCAATAGTTTCTTTTTCAATTAATTCGTCTGCTATTCTTTTTAACATTTTCTTTCCCTTTTTCAAGAGCTTTATTGTCTTATTTTCAGATTCTTTTATAAATCTTTCAGTTTCCTTATCAATTTCAGATGCTACTTTCTCAGAATAATTTCTTGTTATTTCTTCTTCATAACCTAGAAAAGGTGAACTTTGTCTTATCCCGAATGAGATAGGACCTAGTTTTGACATTCCGTATTTTGTTACTAATGCTCTGGCTAATGAACTTGCTTTTTCTAAATCATTTGAAGCTCCTGTTGAAAGTTCTTTAAATATTAATCTTTCCGCACAATACCCTCCTAATAATACAGAAATTTCAGCTAAAAATTCGGATTTAGTTTTTATCCTTTTTTCTTCTTTCGAAACAGATAAAGTATAACCAGCTGCCATGCCTCTAGAAACAATGGAAATTTTTCTAACTTTTTCTGCTTCAGGAATTAAAGTAGCAATTAAGGCATGTCCAGCCTCATGAAATGCAGAAATATTTTTTTCCTTTTTAGATAAAAGATGACTTCTTCTTTCTGGTCCTAATAAAACTTTTTCTATTGATTCTAAAAATTCTTCTTGATAAATATTCTTTTTATTTCTACGAGCAGCTAAAATTGCTGCTTCGTTAACTAAATTTGCCAAATCTGCTCCAGAAAATCCCGGAGTACGTTCAGCAGTTTCTTTTAATCTAACGTCTAATGCCAATGGTTTGTCTTTACAATGAATTTTTAATATTGCTTCTCTCCCTTTAATATCTGGCAAGTCTAATATAATTCTTCTATCAAATCGACCAGGCCTTAGGAGAGCAGAATCAAGACTTTCTGGTTTATTTGTAGCACCTATAACTATTACTCCAGTATCTCTTTGGAATCCATCCATCTCAGCTAAAATCTGATTTAATGTTTGTTCTCTCTCCTCATGTCCACCTCCAACTCCAGGCGTTCTCATTTTGCCAATAGCATCTAGTTCATCAATAAAAATAATTGAAGGTTGATGTTTCTTTGCTGTTTCAAACAAATTTCTTACTCTTGAACTTCCTACTCCTACAAATAATTCTACAAAAGCAGAACCAACCATTGAAAAGAAAGGAACTCCACTTTCATTGGCAACAGCTCGGGCTAATAATGTCTTTCCAGTTCCAGGAGCTCCTATTAATAATGCTCCTCTTGGGATACGAGCTCCCATTTTCCAAAACTTTTTAGGACTCTTTAAAAAATCAACAATTTCTTTTATTTCTTCTTTCGCCTCTTTTAACCCAGCGACGTCTTTAAAACTAACTTTTTCTCCTTGAGCTTTCCCATTTCCGAAAAGTTTAGCCGGAGATTTTAAAAACCCAAATGTTTGATTCGCTCCTGTTTTTGCTTGTTTGGACATTGTCCAAAAAAACAATCCAAAAATTAAGATTGGCAAAATAAACAAAACAGGCATTAACCAATCCCAAACACTTACTTTTTCTTTTTTTACGCTAATATTCAAGTTTCTTATCTTCTCTTGAGAAACTCCATAATTTGTTAAAGACTGAGTTAAAGAAGAATCAGCTTCTTTTCTGGAAACTGCCTTTTCTCCATTTTCATATAAAACCAAAAGATCATTATCAGAAATAGAAATTTCTTTTATGGCTTTGTCACTATTAATCTCTTGTGCGACTTGGCTAAGAGTAATTTCTTTGTCTTGGTTCAGAGTTTCTGGGTTGAATAAAGTAAAAATAGAAGATATTAATAGAAAAATTAAAATTATAAAGAAAAATTTTTGTATTGCTTTTTTTGCCATATATTAGTTCTTCTAAATGAATTAAGAAGGAAACAATAAATCTTTTACCTTCTCAATATTATATTTTTAATGATAAGTAAATTCTATCATTATTTATCTCAATAATTTTTGCTTTAACGCCTTGATCAATCTTTAAGTTTTCAGGTAAATTTTTGTTTATATCTTCAGGAATTTCTGATGAATGGATTAATCCCTCTAACCCATCTTCTCCAAATTTTATAAAAACTCCAAAATTTGTTATTCCTGTAATTTTACCTTCAACTATATCACTAACTTTATATTTCTTTAGACTTTCTTTAATTTGCTCAAGCATACATGCTTTTTCAGAAAGAATTATCTTTTCCTCTGATTGATCTAATGCGAAAAGTTTTACTTTTAATTTCTGACCAACAAATTTTTGGAGTTCTTTTATGATTTTAAAAGATTCTCCTCCTTCAACTCTGGGATAATGTTCAGGAGATAATTGAGAAGTAGGGAGAAAGGCAGACACGCCCATTATTTGGGCTAACAACCCTCCTTTATTCGCTCCTGAAATTTTTATTTCAAAAGTTTCCTCTTCTTCTTTTTTTCTCTTTAATTCGTCCCAACTAAGTTCTTTTGAGGCATCTTTTGGAGATAACTCACGGTAACCATCTTCGTTCTCTATATTAGTTATTTTAGCTAATATTTTTTCTCCAACTTTTAAACTTTTTAAAATATCTTTGGATTCATAAAGGGCCCTGCCATAAATAATGCCAATTCCCTTAAAACCGAGATCTAAAAATAAAGTATTAGACTCAGATGTAATAATTGTTCCTTCTACGATTTCTCCAACTTTAGGAGGGCAAAGTATTTCTTGTTTATCTTTCTTTAAAATTTTTACAGACATATATGTTAATATACATAAAAATATGTCTGATTGCAAGAGCAGATAGGCTATGGTAGAATAAATATATAGTAAATTTGTAATTATTTATATGAATATTATTTGGCATGGACAATCTTTTTTCGAAATAAGCACAAAGGATATTAAGAACGAAGAATTAAAGATTGCGATTGATCCATTTGACAAAAGCATAGGCCTTAAGCTTCCAAAAGTAGAAGCCCAGATTTTACTTATAACTCATAATCATTCAGATCATTCTAACAAAAAGGCGATAAGTGGTAGTCCTTTTTTGATTGAAAGCCCAGGCGAATATGAAACAAAAGGTGTTTATATAAAAGGAGTTCAAGGATTTCATGACGATTCTCAGGGCAAAGAAAAAGGAAAAGTTGTTTTTTATATAATAGAAGTAGAAAATATAAGAATTTGTCATTTATCAGATATTGGACAAAAAGAATTGACATCTGAACAAATTGAGCAGATAGGAAATATTGATATTTTGATGATCCCTGTAGGTGGAGTTTATACTCTTGATGCCAAACAAGCGGCAAATATTATTTCCCAAATTGAGCCTAAAATAGTTATCCCAATGCACTATCAAGTTCCTAATTTGAATCTTAAGCTTAATTCTTTGGAACAATTTTTAAAAGAAATTGGTTCTTCGAATGCTGAACCACAGAAAAAATTTAAAGTAAAAATGTCTGATATCCCGAAGGAAACAATGCAAACAATAGTTTTTGAAATTTATTAAAATGAGTCTTTTAAGGAAAGTTCAAACATCAAATTTGCTTTATAGGAAATTTATTTTTTGGATTATAATAATTATTTTAACAATAATATTGGGTATTTTATTTTTTAAAAATTCTGAAAATACACTACAAAATATTTTTAATAACCCATTAAATATTGAACAAAAAATAAAAGAGCTTTGGCCAGAACAGACAGAACAAAGAATAAAAAAAGAGTTTAGTAATTTTAAAGAAATATTGAATACAATAAACCAGTCAATAAAACAAGAACAACCAAACTAAATTTATGGCAAAAGATATTAAAAAACAGGAAAATGAAATAGGGTATATAAAACCCCGAGAGATTGTAGACGAGATGAAGGAAGATTATCTAGACTATGCAATGTCTGTTATCATTTCGCGTGCTTTGCCTGATGTTAGAGATGGCCTAAAGCCAGTGCATAGAAGAATTTTGTATACAATGTATGAGGACGGACTTCGACATGATGCAAAATTTAGAAAATCAGCTACTGTTGTTGGAGCAACATTAGGAAAATATCATCCTCATGGGGACATGGCACTTTATGGAGCGTTAGTTAGAATGGCCCAAGATTTTTCATTAAGATACCCATTAATTAAAGGCCAAGGAAATTTTGGATCTCAAGACGGGGATTCTGCGGCCGCGCAAAGATATACAGAATGTAAACTTTCTTCTATAGGAG
>CAYUWK010000022.1:1339-5046 GCA_964448435.1 uncultured Candidatus Saccharibacteria bacterium | reverse complement strand
ATTTATTAAAGCTTGCATAAAAAAAAGCGCTTAGACCTACTAAGCGTTTCTTTTATTTAAATATTTTTATTTAGATACTACTTCCACAATTTTTACAATTCTTTGAGAGCCATTGAATCCTTTTTTTCTTTTAGTTTTAAATTTTACTATCCCTGGTTGTAAAGCAAAAAGAGTATAATCTCTTCCACAACCAACATTATCTCCTGGAATGAATTTTGTTCCTCTTTGGCGAATTATAATAGCACCGGACTGTACTTTTTGTCCTTGATATATTTTAACTCCCAATCTTTTAGAACGAGAATCTCTTCCCAACCTAGTTGACCCCGCTGACTTTGTTGTAGACATAATATTTTAATAATAACCTATGTTAACAAATTTAAAAGAATTTTTCAAGTTTATTTCTCTAAAAGCTGAAAATAATAAAAATAGCATTTTTTTGTTTTTAATAGTTATTCTTTTATGTCTTTTTTCTTTTGGTGTTGGCATGCTAACTCAATTTTATCTCCAGAAACCAAGTATAGAAATTGAGAACGTAGGGGAATAATAATTTATTTTTATTCCTTTAATTTTCCGTCGCTATGAAACTTTCGATGAATATCCCGAAGTCTTTTGCTAGTAACATGGGTATAAATTTGAGTAGCTGCAAGAGTTTTATGGCCTAAAAATTCCTGAAGAGTTCTCAAGTCTACTCCTTGCTCTAAGAGATCAGTGGCAAATGAATGTCTCATCACGTGTGGTGTTATTGTTAATGGTAATCCAGCCATAATAGCATATTTTTTTATGCTTTTTTCTATTGCTCGGGCTGTCAGCCTTCGAGAAGAACCTTTTTTATTCCTATAGTTAATAAATAAAGCTTTTTCCTTGTCTTTTCGAGTTTGGAGATACTTTCTTAACCAGTCTATCGTTTTTTTGGAGAAATAAACGGTTCTAGGTCTGCTGCCTTTTCCAATTATTACGATTTCCAAATCGTTTGTTTCTGGTTTTAGTTTGACTTGTTCTCGGTTTAAACTAACTAATTCAGCTATTCTCATGCCAGTAGAAAAGAATACTTCTAAAATGACTCTATCTCTTAACTGATTAATTTTTGAAGTATCTGGAGATGAAAATAATTTTTCCAATTGTTCTAAGTTTAAAAAGTTTACGATCCTTACATCTGTCTTTTTGGGCAACTTAATTTTTTCAGCAGGTAAGGCAATAATATCTCTATCCGCAAAATAGTTTAACAAAGACCTTAGAGCTATTAGATAATAGCTTTGAGTTGTCTTCTGCAAGGTCTTTTTTTCCTTAAAGGCATATTTTTTAGAAGTATATTGACGAGCCAAGAATGTCCGATATTTCCAAACTTGCTCTGCAGTAAGTTGATGAGGTTTTATATCCTCTAATTTATTTAATCGTAACCAATTCAAAAATCTTTTTAAAAATCTTGAATAGTTTTCTTGAGACTTTGAGCTTAACCCTTTCTCAATTTCTAACCAGTCCAGAAAATCATTTAAATGCTGAGGAATTGGTTTTTTGCTTTTTTTCATCATATACAGATTATAGATCTATTATTATACGCTTAAGTGTAATTATGCGAACCACTATCTATTATAATATAGTCCTTATACAAGGGCCTGTCAACCCCCTATCCATTAATATATAGTCTTTTTATACCTTAGATAGAGCAAAGTCTATTCTTTCTAATGTTTTTTCTTTATCTAACACTGCTGCAACTTCAAAAGGTCCAGCAGAAGCTTTTTCTCCTGTTAAAGCTACTCTTAATGGCCACAACATTTTGCCTCTGTTTTCCATTTTGTCAGCTTCGGTCATCAATGTATCTGTTAAGTTTTGTTCAGTCCAATTCTCAAGTTTTATTTTAGATAAAATCTTTTTTAATTTTTTGAATATATTTTTAATTTCTTTATCCTCCATTTCTTTCCATCTCAAAAGTTCTTTGTCATACTCTAAGTCTTTTTTAAAAAAATAACTAACTAGTTCTGTTATATCAGATAATTTTTTTAATCTTTCTTGGTACAGTCCTATAATCTTTTCAATCTTTTTTAAACTAATTTTTTCCTTAGTTTCCACAATTTCGTAAAACTCTCCTGGTAAACCATCAAATTCAATTTCTGATTTTATCAAATTACTTTTAGTCAAGTAAGGGATACATCCTTCGGTCAATTTTTTAAGAGATTTCTCTCTAATATAAAAACCATTCATCCAATCTAGTTTATCAACATTAAAAATAGCTCCTGATTTTTGTATTTTCTCAAGTGAAAATTCTTTAATTAAAGAAGGCATTGAAAAAATTTCTCTTTCTGTTCCAGGATTCCAACTCAAAAGAGATATAAAGTTTACTAATGCTTCTGGCAAATAGCCATTTTCACGATATTCTGTAATGGATGTAGCTCCGTGTCTTTTACTTAATTTGCTTTTATCGGGGCCTAGTATTAATGGAATATGAGCGAATTGGGGTTGAGGGAATTCCAGGGCCTCTTCTATTAAGATTTGTTTAGGGGTATTTGAAATATGGTCTTCCCCTCTTATTATATGAGTTATTTTCATCTCAAAATCGTCTATAACACAAGCTAAGTTATATAAAGGATCATCAAGACCCTTAGCAATAGAAAAATCTCCAAAAAGAGAAGAATCAAACTCTATTTTTCCACGAATTAAATCATCAAATACGATTTTTTTACATGGATTTTTTAATCTAATAATAAAAGGTTTTTTTTCTGCTAAATTCTTTTTTATGTCTTTTTCAGAAAGTTCTCTACATTTACCAGAATAAATGGTTGACTCCCCTATGCTCATTTGATATTCTTTTCTAGCCTGTAATTCTTCCTTCGAACAAAAACAATAATATGCTTTTTCTTCTTCTAAAAGTTTTTGGATATATTTAGAATAAATCTTTTTTCTTTCTGATTGATAATATGGGCCATACTCCCCCCCTTCATCGGGTCCTTCTGACCAATTTATGCCTAACCATTTAAACCCATCAATTATCTCTTTTTCAAACTCTTTTTCTGATCTTTCTTTGTCAGTATCTTCTATTCTTAAAATAAAACTTCCATTATATTTTTTAGCAAAAAGATAATTAAAAAGAGCTGTCCTGGCAGTGCCAATATGTAAATGTCCTGTTGGTGAAGGAGCCATACGCACCCTCACTTGGCCTGGCCTTATTAATTCTAAATCTTGTTTAATCATTTTTTTGAAGGTGAAAGATATTCTAATATATAAGAAGCTATCATTTCAGCTGCTTTTGGTCTAGAAAATGCTTGAGCACTTATTTCCATTTTTTTAATATCTTGAGGTCTAGAAAATAAATATTTTAGTTTTTCTAGAAAGAAATGTGGTTTTAAATTTTCTTGTTCAACAACATGGCATGCTCCGGTATTACAATAAGCATATGCATTTTTAATTTGATGATTTTGAGCAGAATGAGGTAATGGTATTAATATGCTTGCTTTCTTACTAGATGCAATTTCAAAGATAGTTCCTGCTCCAGCTCTGGCAATAACCATAGAACTAGCATTAAGTGCATGTTTATATTGTCTTTCATCTAAAAATGGAAAAGGATGATAATATTTTCTTAATAAAGGAGTTAAAATAGTATTTGATTCATTTTTAACTTGAGAAAAGTTTTTAGCACCTGTTTGGTGTATAATTTCAAAGTTTTGAAGCATTTCTGGTAGAATAGACAATATCATATCATTGATGCTTTGAGA
>CAYUWK010000022.1:0-1239 GCA_964448435.1 uncultured Candidatus Saccharibacteria bacterium | reverse complement strand
CTTACTACAAGATCAGGCGCTAAAAAGAAAAGATAAAAAAATGCTTGTAAAATACCAATAGGCACTTTAAAAATATCAATTACATTTTTAAAAGAAAAATACCTTCTTAATTTACCAGCTAAAATTTTTTTAACAATAATATTTTCTTGATTTAACAATTCTAAACTATAATCGTCTTTTGGACCAATATAAAACATTTTAAGATCTTGTCTATCATATATTTTTCGCATTTCCTTAGCAATTGCTAATATAGGGAAAATATGCCCTCCTGTCCCCCCACCTGTAAAAACTATTTCCATAATTTTATAAAATTTTATTTTGACTAAGACTTTTGTGTTTTTGAAATATTTAAAAGTATTCCTATTCCTATCATTTCTACTATTATATGCGATCCTCCGTAACTAATAAAGGGCAATGGTATGCCTGTCAAAGGAAGTAGACTAGTTACGGCTCCAATATTAAAAAATGCTTGAGTTACTAAATATATGGTAATTCCTGAAGCCAATAAATAAAGAAATTTATCAGAACATTTTTGAGCTATTTTAAAGCCTTTCCATAGAAGAAACAAGAAAAGAAAAATAACCATTACGCATCCTATAAATCCCATTTCTTCTCCTATTATAGCAAATATTGAATCTGACATGGAGTTTGGTAAAAAACCAAACTTTTGTTGACTTGTTCCCAGACCGAAAGGAGGGTTAATTCCAAATATTTTGCCAGAACCAATTGACATTAATAATTGGTTTATTTGGTAATTTTCTTTTAAAGGATTAAGTTCGGGATGAAGAAAACTTAGTAGTCTTTGCATTCTATATGGTTCAAATATTGCCATAAGAATAGATAATATACCAGTTGCTGTAAGTATTGAAACTTTATACCAAATAGATGTTGGAGTTATAAAATATAAGCAGATACAGGTGGCTATGATTATCATTAATGTTCCCATATCTGGTTGCAAAAGTAAAAAAATTCCGACAATACTTAAAATTGCAAAAAAAGTAAGCACAGTTTTTTTTTCAGATTTTTTCTTGCTAAGCCAAGCAGAAATATAAATTAAAAAGCTAATTTTTAAAAACTCTGATGGTTGAAAAATAATAGGCCCTAATGATATCCAACGACTTGAATTATTCAAGGAAACACCTATCTTAGGAACGAATACCAATATTAAGGCGATTAAATTTAACATTAAAAGAGGGACAGTATATTTTTTTAAAACAGATAAGGGAATTTTAAAAAACA
>CAYUWK010000021.1:0-5410 GCA_964448435.1 uncultured Candidatus Saccharibacteria bacterium | reverse complement strand
TGGTAATTTCATATTTTATTATTATGCCTTAAAAATTGATTTTTTTCAATTTTTCACGTAAACTAAATTAAATTAATGCCCCCGTAGCTTAATGGATAGAGTGCTGGGTTTCGGCCCCAGTGGTGAAGGTTCGACTCCTTCCGGGGGCACAAAAAGGTTGTTAAATAAATAATTTTATGTTATTTTAAAAAAATGAAGAAAACAATTGTTTTTTTACTTTTAGTTATTTTTATAGGGAGTTTGCTGTCTCCTTTTTCAGTCTCTGCAGGTCAATATAAAGATGAAGATGGCAATCTTATTATTTATGAAGGGCTAGTGCCTTGTGGAAAAACGACTTCTGTCCAGGGAGAATCAAAATTAGTTATGGCTCCCTGCCAATTCTGTCATCTATTTGTAATGCTTGATGGGATTGTAAACTATTTTTTGTTGTATATTTTATCTCCAATAATTGTTTTGATGATACTTGTTGCGGGGATTATGTTTTATTTTGCAGGAGGCAACCCCACCTTATTGGTTCAAGCTAAAAAATTAATAGTATCTGTGGTTATAGGTGTTGTTATAATTCTCTGTTCATATCTTATAGTGGGGACAGTTCTTAATGTTATGGGAGTGGCTGAAGGAAATCCTTTATCTGGTTGGGCAGAAGATGGTATTTTTATTATTAAATGTCCGATAGGAGGGCCTAGTAGCAATTCTACAAATAACACAAATAACACAAATAATACAAATAATACAAATAATATAGTTCCAATAGGTGATTATACTGAACAACAATGTGAAGATGCAAGTTTTTATTGGTATAATGATACTTGTTTTGCTGAACCCGAAAGTGTTACAGGATAATGGCTTAATTTTTGTGATCCGCTTTCGGACATAAATAAACCATCTGGTGTCTATTGTGGCAAAGTAGTAGAAGGTACTAAATTTGAGGCTCAAAAGACGGGAACTATTTCTTGCGGTTCGAATCCAGATTACCCAGACTATACAAAAGTTGTTACTGGATTTTGTACTCCTGCTAATGACAAGACTACCGTTGAAAACGATCATGGTTTTATTGATGCAGATGGCAATTGGTCTTGTACATTTATAGGGGAAGACATAGGAGGTACGGTTCCTTCGTTTAATGTCGAAGGGAGGATATATGTTTTGTGCTCTCCAGAATAAAGCCCCCATAGCTCAATTGTAAAAATTAATATTTTTATAAAATAAGCAACAGAATGAATAAATTAAATTATGCAAAGTTAAAAATAAAAGCTATTAATTTTAGGAACAAAGGATTAAGTTATAACAACATTAGAGACGAATTAAATATATCTAAAAGTACTCTTAGTTATTGGTTGAAAGATATCCCACTGAGTGCTAAGCAGAGAAAACGACTTTATACAAAACAAATTTTGAATTTAAGCAGAGGACCACAAAGTCAGAAAGAAAGGAGAATGAAAGAAGTAGCAAAAATTATCGGAGAAGCTGAAAAAGAAATTCAAATGCCACTTTCTTTTGAGACGTATCGCTTTTTAGGAGCAGCTTTATACTGGTCAGAAGGAAATAAAACGAACCAGTTTGCTATTACAAACTCAGATCCTTATTTTATAGTTTTTATGGTAAGATGGTTTGAAAAAATATTCGGAGTTCCTTCACAAAAATTAAAAGCCCGACTTAATATTTATTCTCAACAAAATGATTTAAAGATGAAACAATTTTGGTCTCAACTAACTAATATTCCCATTGAAAATTTTGGAAAAAGTTTTGTAAAACCTAAAAATAAAGGATATAAGAAAAATAATCTTTATTATGGGACAATAAGAATTAGAGTGCCCAAGGGTACGGACATGCGTCATCGTGTTTTCGGATGGATAAAAGCTGCTTTGAAAGAGATTACTCTTCAAACGGAATTTGTTCAAAAAGAATGGAAATCACTTAAAGAAGTCCCCCGGCCGATAAATTTACCTCAAGATATTAAATTGCCCCGCTAGCTAAATTGGTACAGCAACCGCCTCTTAAGCGGGAGATTTACAGGTTCGAGTCCTGTGCGGGGCACAAGTATTTTATTAAATTAAAAAATAAAAGTTATGTTAAAAACAGACAAAAAAACAAAGATAATAAAAGAAGCTAAAGTTCATGAAACTGATACTGGTTCAGCTGGTGTTCAGATTTCTATTTTAAGCGGAGAGATTAAAGAGTTACTTTCTCATCTTAAAAAACATCCTAAAGATTTTCATTCCAGGCGTGGGCTTTTAAAAATGGTTGTTAAAAGAAAGAGACTACTTAATTATTTAGAAAGAACTAATAAAAGAAAATACAATTCTATTTTGGGAAAGATAGGGTTGAAAAAATAATATGTCTATTAAACCAAAAGAACAAAGAGTAGAAGTTTTAATTGATGTTCAGAATCTTTATTACTCGGCCAGAAACTTACATCAAGCAAAAGTTAATTTTAAAGAGGTTTTGAAAAAATCAATTGCAGGGAGAAAATTTATTAGAGCATTTGCTTATGTGGTCAGAACTAAGACTGGAGAAGAAAAAGCCTTTTTTGAAGCACTTACAAAGTTAAGCATAGAAACGAAAGTAAGAGATTTACAAGAGTTTTATGGAGGAAGTAAAAAAGCTGATTGGGACGTGGGCATAGTAATTGATGCCATAAGAACTGCCCCGGGAGTGGATGTGGTTGTTCTTTGTTCAGGAGATGGTGATTTCATTCCTTTAGTTGAATATTTAAAAAACCAAGGGAAAAGAGTTGAGGTAGTTGCTTTTGGAAGAACAACATCTTCAATATTAAAAGAAGTTGCTGATGAGTTTATAGATATTGAAAAGAATCTTAAAACGTTTTTACTTATAAAAAAATAAAATGAATAAATTTAAAATAGAAATAGGGGGTAGAAATCTTGAAGTTGAAACTGGCGGGATGGCTGAAAAGGCCTCAGGGAATGTTTTGATAAGATATGGAGACACATCAATTTTTAGTGTTTCTCAATTAGGAGAAGAAAGAGAAGGACTTGATTTCTTTCCTTTAACTTGTCGATACGAAGAAAGATATTATGCAGCTGGGAGGATTCGCGGTTCTCGTTTTCTTAAAAGAGAAGGTCGTCCTTCAGACAATTCAGTTTTAATTTCTAGAATAATTGATAGGGCTGTTAGACCCAGATTTTCTAAAGATATTCATAAAGAAATTCAAATAGTTGATATTTGTTTTTCCTATGACCAAGAAAATGACCCTGCAGTATTAGGATTAATAGGCTCTTCTTTGAGTTTGTTAATTTCAGAAATCCCCTGGTCAGGGCCTGTTTCTGCTGTCCGAGTAGGAGAAAAAGATAATAACTTTATTTTAAATCCAACGACAATAGAAAGAGAAGAAAGCAAAATAGATTTATTGCTTTCCGGGATTGAAAAAGATGGAGACATTTTAATAAATATGATTGAAGCCAGAGGGAATGAAATTGATGAGGATGTAGTTTGTAAAGCTTTTGATTTTGCAAAACCCTATCTTAAGAAGATAATTGATTTTCAAAAAGAGATTGCTCAAAAAATTGGTAAAGAAAAAGTTGTGTTTCCTACTGCAGAGCATGATTCGGAAGTTGAAAAAGAAGTGGAAAACTTTTTAGCTGATAAACTAGAAAAAGTCATCTATCAGAAAGATTCATGGGCAGGAGAAAAAGACATGAAAGATTTGAAAAAATCTCTAGTAGACATGATAGCAGAAAAGCATATTGAGGAAGAGGATAAGGTTAAAGATGCTCTCTATTTTTTTGATCAGAAATATGGAGAAACATTAAAAGAGAATATTTTGAAGAATGGCAAAAGACCAGACGGAAGAAGAATAGATGAAGTACGAGAGATTAATACTAGGGTAAATATTTTACCTAGAGTTCACGGTTCAGCCTTTTTTTCTCGCGGTCTAACCAAGGCTCTATCAGTAACAACATTAGGTGCTCCAGGAGATAAACAGCTTTTAGATGAAATGGAAATTGTGGGTAAAAAAAGATTTATTCATTATTATAATTTTCCACCTTATTGTTCGGGGGAAGTAAAACCAATGAGAGGACCGGGGAGAAGAGAGATAGGGCACGGAGCATTAGCTGAAAAAGCCATAATACCATTACTTCCTAATCTTGAAGATTTTCCTTATACAATTATAACGGTAACTGAAATTCTTTGTTCAAACGGTTCAAGTAGCATGGCTTCTGTGTCTGGTACTTCCCTATCTTTAATGGATGCGGGTGTCCCTTTAAAAAGTCCTGCTGCTGGGATTGCTATGGGAATAATCCAAGGAGATAACGGAGAATATAAATTTCTAACTGATATCCAAGGAGCAGAAGACGGACATGGAGGAATGGACTTTAAAGTAGCAGGTACTAAAAATGGGATTACAGCTATACAGCTAGATGTGAAAATAGATGGGATTAATGATAAAATGTTAAAAGAAATATTAGAGAGAGCAAAAAAAGCCAGATTAGAAATTTTAGAAAAAACTAATAAAACTTTACCTGAGCCAAGAAAAGAATTATCTGAATTAGCCCCTAGAATATATACATTGAAAATTAATCCTGATAAGATAGGAACAGTTATCGGCCCAGGAGGCAAAATGATAAATGAAATAATTGATACTTGCGGAGTAGATATTGATATTGAAGACTCAGGAGAAGTATTTGTTACTAGGAAAGAAGGAGGTGATGCTGAAAAAGCAGTTAAGTGGGTGGAAGATATTACCAGAGAAGTAAAAATTGGAGAAATTTATCAAGGCAAAGTAAAAAAGATTATGGACTTTGGAGCATTTGTGGAGATGTTACCTGGGCAAGAAGGGCTAGTTCACATTTCTAAATTCACTTCAACCAGAGTAGAAAAAGTAACAGACATGGTAAAAGTAGGAGATATTATTCCGGTGAAAGTAACAGGTATTGATAATACAGGGAGAATTGATTTGTCAGCAAAGGAAGCGGGGTTTAAACCAAATTTAAAAAACTAAAAAATTTAAATTAAACCTATGGAGGAAAAATTAAAAGAAGTAGTAGAAGAAAAAACTATTTCTAACAAAAGAGAAAAATCAGTTTCTGAAATCCTTGACCAGGGGATAATTTTAACAATGAGAAAAGATATAGCTTTTTTGAAAAAAGAAGAAGAATCAGCATTGGCCGAAAGAAAGCAGATGAAAGAGAAAAGGCTAATTAACATGATTAAAGCAAAAGCTGGTGAAGCAGGCAGGGTAGAGAGAGAAAAAAAAGAGAAAAAAAGAGAAGAAATGGAGAAGAGAGAAAAAGAATTAGAAAAAGAGCGTCAAGACATAGAAAATATTAAAACAAAGGCTAAGAAGAAAGAGATAGAGATAATAACCAAGAAACAGAAAGAATTAGCAGAGGAGAGAGAAAGCGAAAGGATAAAAGAAGAAGAGGAACAAAAAAAGAAAATAGAAACTTCT
>CAYUWK010000020.1:0-5574 GCA_964448435.1 uncultured Candidatus Saccharibacteria bacterium | reverse complement strand
AATCAGCAGAAATAGCAACTGCTAAATCAGCAATAAAATTATCACAAGTATCACCAGACCGATGAGAAACAATAATTTTCCATCCAAACTTTTTTGCTAATTCCCCTGCTTCAATTGCTTCAGTAACTGTCCCAATTTGATTTGGTTTTAAAATTATTCCATTACATAAATTCTTTTCTTTCGCCATTTCTATCTTTTCCGAATTTGTTACCGTTAAATCATCAGCAATAATATTTTCAATTGACCCTTTATCTTTCATTATCTCTGCGAAACCATTCAAATCATCTTCTGCAAAGGGATCTTCTAAAAATAAAATAGGATATTGGTTAGCAATATCTTTGTAAAATTCTAAAAGTTCTAAACTAGTTTTTTCTTCTTCTTCAATCTCATAAATACCATTTTTATAAAATTGATTAGCTGCACAATCTATCCCAATCCTTATTTTTTCAGAATATCCGACTAATTCAGATGCTTGCATTATCAAATCTAAGGCTTGTTTTGTTTTATTTATATTTGGAGCAAATCCTCCTTCATCTCCAAGGTTAATAGCTGATTTTCCATATTTCTTTTTTAAAATCTCTTTTAGCGCTTGATAAATTTTAACTCCCTTTTCAACATTTTCTTTGAAAGTTTCTTCTTGGGGCACAATCATAAATTCCTGAATATCTAAATCATTCCCTGCATGAGCCCCTCCATTTAAAATATTAAAACAAGGCATAGGTTTTAACCAATCCCCTTTTTTATTAATATACTGATATAAAGGAACATCTCCTGCTCCTGCTCGACAACAAGCCATGGAAACAGCTAAAATAGCGTTTGCCCCTAGATTTGATTTGTCTTTCGTATTATCAAGTTGAATTAAAATTTCATCTATTTTTTTCTGATCTGTTGAATCCTGGCCAATTAGTTTGGGAGCAATAATTTGTTCAATATTTTCTACTGCTTTTAAAGATTCTACAGTTTTTGCTTCATATTTTCCTTTTGATGCTCCAGCAGGGACTGAAGCAATAAAAAATCCTTTGTCTGTCTCAACTTCTGCTTCTACTGTAAACTCACATCTAGAATTTAAAATCTTTCTTGCTCTTATTGATTTTATTTTATTGTTTTTCATTGTTGAAGATATTTATGTGCAGATAAAGCTGCTCGGGCCCCTTCTCCGGCAGCAATAATTATTTGCTTCCATCTCCCATTGTTAACGTCTCCCGCAGCAAAAATTCCTGGGCAAGAAGTAGCACAAGTTTCAAAGTCAATCTTTATCTCATCTTTTTTATTAAATTTACAAAGTCCTTTTAAAAAACCCGTTGCGGGGATAGAACCAATTTGAATAAAAACTCCATGAGCTGGTACTTGAAAAGTTTTTCCCGTTTCAGAATCTTTATAGATAGCAGAATGAACTGTTTTGTTACCTTCAATTTTTTCCATATCCTTGTTCAAATGGACTTGGATTCTACTTTCTTTTTTAACTTGTTTTTGCAAAACTTCATCTGCAATTATTTTGTCTGATTTTTCAAAAATAAAAACTCTTTTAGCATATTTTGCCAAATCTAATGCTGCTTCAAATCCAGAATTTCCACCACCAACAACAATAACTCCTTTATCTTTATAAAATGGAGCGTCGCATATTGAGCAATAGGAAACACCTCTGCCAACAAATTCCTTTTCTCCTGGAATTTCCAATGGTCGTGGATCTCCACCTGTGGCAATAATTATTGTTTTCGTAGAAAATTCATTTTCACTATCTGTTTTTATTAAAAAACTTTTTCCTTGTTTTTTTATTTTTTTTACTTTTTCTATTTCTTTTATATCAACTTCAAACTTTTTTAAATGTTTTTCAAACTCTTTCATCAACCCCATGCCAGAAATTTTAGGAAATCCTAAATAATTATCAATTTCATTGGTTTTTCCAACTTGTCCTAAAAAATCTTTAGTAATTAATAAAGTTTTTAACTTTTTTCGAGCAGCATAAATACCAGCCGTAATTCCAGCTGGCCCTCCTCCAATTATAATTAAATCGTATAACATATTATATTTTTTTTAGATAATCTTTTAACATTGGACCAAATTCTGGATGTTGTAAACAAATACGTAGATTTGATTTTAACCAATTTGATTTATTCCCACATTCTAACCATTCTCCTTCCATTTCATATCCATAAACAATTTTTCCATCTTTTAGCATATTTCTTAATGCTTCTGCTAAAATTATTTCTCCCTTATGATTAGGGCTAACCTTTTTAAGATAATCAAAGACTAAGGGAGTTATAATATATCTACCAACAATTGCTAAATCTGAAGGTATGTCTTCTTGTTTTTTTGGTTTTTCAATTATGTCCTTAATCTTGTAAAGACGATTAGCGATTTTATCTACCTTTACCACCCCATAAGAAGAAATCATATTTTTAGGAACTCTTTTTAAGCAGACAATCGGTTTTTGGCAGGTTTTAAAAACATTTGCCAATTGTTCCAAAACTGGAACTTTAGATAAAATAACGTCATCCCCAAAAAGAACTCCACAAGCATCTTTCCCAATAATTTTTTGAGCTTTTAAAATAGCATCTCCGTCTCCTTTCGGATTTTGCTGAATAACACTAGAAAAAGAAATATTCTCAATTTCTTTATCTAAATCTTTCAATGATTTTAATATGTCTTTTTGATTTCTTTTTTCTAAAATATTTTCTAATCTTGGATTCTTTTTAAAATAATCTAAAATATTGGTTTTTTCGCTGGATAAAACAAAAACTATCCGTTCTATACCGGATTTTTTCGCTTCTTCTACTATATAATCTATCATGGGTCTGTCTGCTAAGGGTAAGATCGGTTTGGGGATTGCTTTTGTTAGAGGTAGAAATCTTGTGCCTAAACCAGCAACTGGGATAATAGCTTTTTTTATGTTCATAAGCATTTATTTTTCTTTATTTCTTCTAATAAAAGTAGGAATTTGCCAATCTGAATCTTCTGACCATTCTTCCTCTTCTTCTTTCTTTTTTTCTTTCACAATTTCTAACCCACTCTTTCGGTCAATCTTTTTACTTTCAACATCTATTTTATTTGAAAAAGAATTCTTTTGTTTTTTCTCCTTCACGGCAACTTTTTTCTTGACCAATGCTTTTGTCAAAGAAGAAGCTAAAGCTGTTGTTTTTTTGACAACAGGTTTTTTCTCTTTTTTGCCCTCTCCAACTTGAATTAAAGTTAATTTAATTTTGTTGTTATTTTTTAAGTTTTCTGAAATTCCAAAAATTATCTTTGCTGTTTTATTAAGTCCGCAGATACCCATACTTATCTTTTCAACTTCTTTCAATGTTAGGTCTTTCCCGCCTCTAATATTAAATAAAATCTTTTTACATTTTCCGATATCTCCCACACTTAGTGGATTCTCAAAAACTTTCTTTATAACTTCTTCTGCCCTGTTAGGTCCTTGAGCAACAGCACTTCCAAAATGAATTGTTCTTCCTCTTCCGCTTAAAATCGTTTTTAAGTCGGCAAAATCAATATTAATTAAACCCGGTTTTGAAATTACTTCTATTAAATCTTCTAACATTAAAATCAAAGATTTGTTTAAACTGGAAAGTGCTTTTTTCAAAGGAGTTTTCTTATCAATTATTTCAAATATCTTTTCATTAGAAACAATAAATTGTCCTGATAAACTTTCTTTAATTTGTTCCAAAGATTCTTGAGCAATTTTCAACTTTTTTTCTCCTTCAAATTTGAATGGTAAGGTAAAAATTCCTAAACTAATATTTTTAAGATTTTTTGTAACTTCAGCAAAAAGAGGCAATGCACCAGATGCAAAGCCTCCTCCTAAAGAACCAACTAAAATAATTAAGTCTTGATCCTTTAATATTTTTGTAATCTTTTCCTTTTCTTTTTCAACTATCTTCCGACCTAGATTAACGTCCATACCTGTGCCTAATCCATTTGTCAATTCTTCTCCTAATTGTACAACCTTTACTCCTTTACCTGCTTTTTTGAAAACTCTATGGTCACTATCAAACACAACAAAACTAGCATTACTTATGTTCTTTGCAATTTCAGAAACAATAGAACTACCTCCCCCACCAATACCTACAACTTTAATTTTAATCCTGCGAGGTCTGAATAAAGTCTTTTTAGGCTTGGTCTTGGTTTTTATTTTCTTTTTTAAAACCATTTTATTTTATAGAATAATTCTTTTTTTTACAATTATCTTAATCAAATCAAACTCTGGCATAAGATTCTTATATGCTTGATTAACTTGTTTATCTTTCAATAATTGTTTTCTAAGTTGTTTATAGCTTTTTGTTTCCATACTATCATTATCTATAGCTATTACTTAAATTATTCTTTATTCTTCTGGCTCTGCTTCTGGTTCTGCTTCTGGTTCTAGAGTAGATACACCTGTAACTTCATTAATTCTATTTTGAATTTCTATATTTCCTGGGTTAAGTTCTAATACTTTCTTAAACATTTCTAATGCTTTTGTCTTGTCTCCTTTTTTCTGGTAAGCAAGTCCTAAAGAATAAATTGAATTGGAATGATTTGGGAAAAGTTGCATTACTATTTCAAACTGTTCTATTGCTTTATCATATTGTTCCTGGTTATAGTACAATCTTCCAAATTGGAAACGAGCATCAACTGAAGATGGGACTTTGCTTACTAATTCCTCCATAAGTCTTATGGCTTCCTCTGTATTGCCTTCGTTCTCTTCTAAAATACTTAATGAAACAGCAGCATCCACATAATCGCTTTTTACTTCCAATGCTTTACTAAATAATTCTTTTGCCTTTTCCATGTCTCCTTCCTCTCCTACATAAAACTTTGCTAATTCACTTATCAAAATAGGATTTCTTGGTTCTAAGGCAATTGCTTTCTCTAATACTGTAATTCCCCATTCCGTGGCTCCTTCTGCTAGACCACGAATATCACGATAAATAAATCCTAATGTTTCTTGGGCGGTTACTCTATTAGGACTAAGTTCTACCGCTCTCTTGCCTTCGGCAACTGTTAAGGCAACTATA
Source organism: uncultured Candidatus Saccharibacteria bacterium (assembly GCA_964448435.1). Lineage (GTDB taxonomy): Bacteria > Patescibacteriota > Minisyncoccia > Minisyncoccales > CG1-02-41-26 > CAYUWK01. The sequence continues at coordinate 580 of CAYUWK010000020.1, read as the reverse complement.
TTTGCTAATCGTTGGTTATCAGGTTCTGTTTTTTGAGCTTCATTTACAAGCTCTCCTAAATAAGCTCTAGCTAGAATAATGTGATAAACAGTCCTGGAATCTGCAAGTTGTCCTGCTTTTTGTAGAGAATTTGCTTCTTCTAACGTTAATTTCATTTCCGTTGGGTTTGTTAGATAATCACGATAATAAGTATCTGCTACATAAAGCTTACCCATTGTAAAGGAGAAAAATAAAAACCCAAATAATATTGCCCAGAATACAACAGTACATATTAACCCAATTTCTGGGAAATCTTTAAAGCTGAATGTTGTTTCTTTAACAACTTTTTTCCAACTCACTACTCCAAATGCTAAAAAGAACCAAAATGCAAAAGCAAGAGTCGTGTCTTGGTAATAAAAGAATTGACTAATTACTAGAGCAATAAAAGCTAATAATATAGAAAGAGTAAATAAGGAATTATGGGAGGAGGCATCTTTGCCATTAACAACCATAAATGATACCAGTAAAAACATCCCAATTAATAACAAATAACTTAAAACTCCTAAAATACCTGTAGTTCCTATTAGTTCTGTAAAATAAC
>CAYUWK010000019.1:4389-6293 GCA_964448435.1 uncultured Candidatus Saccharibacteria bacterium | reverse complement strand
CAATTAGCAAAAAGAGCAATGCAGAATATCCCAAGACAAGCAGCTGTTAAACGAGTTTGCCACCATCCAAAAAGACCATCACCAACAATAGCTGTTCCTAAAACTAATCTAACTATTTGAGCCCTTAAAAGAAAAATAAAAAAACTTAAAGGAATTATTAAAAATAATACTTGAGAAAAGATTAAAAAAAACTTTTTGGAAAATTCTTCTTTTTGCTCCTGAATAAAATGACGAGAAAAAACAGGAAAAGCAGCTGTAGCAAAAGATACCCCTATCAAACCAATAGGTAGTCCTTGTAAATTATTAGAAAAATTAAAAATACTAATTGAACCTGGAGACAGAGTTGAAGCAATTGAAGTTATTACAATTAAATTAAGGTGAAATGCACCTGCCCCAATTGTTCTAGGAATCATTAATCTAAAAATCTTTTGAAGCCCCAAATGACGGAAATTAAAAGAAAAACGAGGATGAAAACCAGATTTTATACAAGGTATAATTTGAACTGATAAATGCAAAAAAGCACCTAATATAATTCCGTAAGCCAGTGCTTTTAAATCAAAATTGCATAAGGGTAAAAAGACTACAATCCCAAAGATAATCCCGATATTATAAAAAATAGGTGTTAGAGAATAAGCAAAAAATAAATTAGAATATTGGAGTATGCCTGAAAAAATAGAAGAAACTCCTAATAATATAGGACTTAAAAACATTATTCTAGTTAGAACAATAGTTTGAGATTTTTGAAAGGCATTAAACCCTGGAACGAGCAAGTCAATAAGCTGAGGAGTGAATATAGCTAATATAAAAGAAACAACAATTAAGGCAATAAGAAAAAAAGTGAGAACATTGTTAGTAAGTTCCCACGCATGCTCTTTACTTTTTTTAAACTCCGCAGAGAAAACAGGCAGAAAGGCAGCTATTATTCCCCCACTGATTAAGATACCATAGACAAAGTTAGGAATTCTAAAAGCAGAAAAATAAATATCAGTTTGAGACTTAGAAAGAAGATTGGCTAAAAGATTATCCCTTAACATTCCTAAACAACGACTTAGAAGAGCAGAGCTTGCTAAAACAATTGCAGCAAAAGTGATTGTTTTTGTTTTAAAATTTAATAATTTAGCAATCATCGTTTTAAATAAAAAGCCCAAGTAGACAATAAGCCGAATTCTGTTCCACCTATGGTGGATGACAATCATTTATCTAAGCCTTTAGATTACTCTAAAAGTCAAGCGAACTACCTTTGTTTGTTCTTGCACCCGGATAAGGATTTAGCCGTTTCAACTCTCCAATTACTTGGAAAGCTCATCCTTAAACTTTAAGGATGCTAAAACTCTTTCAAGTTCTAGCGTCTCTGATCGCACCTCTAATCTCACGATTGACGGGTGTTACCCGCTATCCTTGTCTTCTACCATTTTTAGACAGCTTTTCTAAAAATAGCGGAAAACTGAGTGTTCGGACTTTCCTCGCAATGCTTTTTACAAAAAGTGTTGCGCGATTGTCTTGTCTACTTGGACTTCCTTAGAATACCTAAAAAAATATTAGTTGTCAACTATGCTTAAAAAAGCTTTTGTTTCTTATTTTCCGCGTCTAATGCTTGATTAACCAACTTGTCTGCTTCCTGATTTTTCTCCCGAGGAATAAAAGAAATCTTTATATTTTTATAATCAATTTTTAAATTCCAAGCTGTTAAAAAAAGTGGTTGAATTTTAGAATTTATAACTTTATATTCACCATTCATTTGTTTCACCAAAAGTTGAGAATCTGAAAATAATTCTATCTGCATTTTCTTACTTTTTTCTTTTCCAAAATATGCTTTAATTTTTTTCAAAGCAAAAATTAATCCTTGATATTCTGCTTCATTATTAGTCGCCTTGCCAATATATTCTGAATATCTTTTTAAAACA
>CAYUWK010000019.1:0-4289 GCA_964448435.1 uncultured Candidatus Saccharibacteria bacterium | reverse complement strand
GCAAAGTTTTTCAATTGTTTTTTGACATAAAGATTTATCAGAGCAAGTCAAAAAAGAATAACTTTGAGGAACATGATTTTCCATTTCTGTGATATTTAAAATGCCAATAATTTTTCTTATAATTTCATTATGGGAATATTCATCCTTTCCAATTTTATTCAACAATGCTTGAAAAGCTGGTCGAGGACTATTAATTAAAGCTGGAAGTCCTTGTTTTATAAATTCTTCATTATCATCAGATATTTTCATCATATCTGCCAAAGTTCCCAATGCTGTAAGTTCCATAATGTTTTTTTTAATTCCCCCATTCCATTTATCTTTAAAGAGTAATCGGGAAAGATGACAAACAACTCCAACTGCTGCTAATTCTTTAAAAGGATACTTGTCTTGTTTCTGCTTGGGATCAACAATAATTGATGCCCTTGGAAGTTTATCCAAAACTTGGTGATGGTCAATAACTATTGTTTCAAAACCCAATTTATTAGCCATTTCTATTTCTTCAAAACTAGTAATTCCGCAATCTAAAGTAATTAATAAAGCTGGAGCAGATTTTTTAAAATATTTTAAAGCATCTTCATTCAACCCATACGCTTCTTCTATCGTTCTTCCAAAAAAATAAAAATCTTGAATTTTTCCACCCAAACTTTTAATGGTTTCTTCTAAAACAATACAAGATGTTATTCCATCTAAATCTGAGTCAGCAAAAATTAAGATTCTTTCTTTGTTTTTAATAGCTTTTTCAATGCGTTGAGCTGTTTTTTTAAGGTTTTTAATTTCATTCATAAAATTATTTCAATGCTTCTATCCCAGGCATTTCTTGTTTAGCTAAATAATTTAACATGGCTCCCCCACCAGTAGATGTATAAGAAAAGCTATCCGCTAACGCAAATTGATTTAAAAACTTCATTGTATCTCCCCCTCCAGCAATACTAAAAGCATCATAATTTCTGCTGATAGCTTTGGCAATAGCTTTTGTCCCTTTACTAAATTTTTCATTTTCGGCTAGCCCTAACGCGCCAGCCCAAATAATTGTTTTGGCTTGTTTAATGATCTGTTCGAACATTTTAATAGTTTCTGGCCCAATATCAAAAATTCCTTCTTCTTTTCTCACCAAAGCTGGCCCTGTCTCTCTTATATATTCTCCTGTCTTTTCATGAGGAGAAACCAAGACATCAACTGGGAGATAAATTTTTGAATCAGTTAGTTTTATTTTTTCAACAATTTTTACAATATCTTCTTCTGGCCAAGTTCGACCCAAGCATATTCCTTTTACTGTTAAAATAACATTAGCTATTTTTCCACCTAAAAGAACATAATCTGCTTTGGGTAAAAACTTTTCAACCATTTCTACTTTTGAAGCAATTTTAGCCCCACCAATAATAACTACAAATGGTCTATCAGGGTTCTCTCTTATTCTTGATAAACGAGTAATTTCTTTACCAAATAAAAAACCAATACCTGACGGTATTAATCTTGGCAAAGTATAAATAGATGCATGCTTGCGATGGCATACTCCAAATGCTTCGGAAATATAAATATCTCCTAATTTTGCTAAAGATTTAGCAAAAGATATATCATTTTTTTCTTCTTCTGGATAAAATCTTAAGTTTTCTAAAAGAACGATCTCGCCTTGTTTTATATTATTTACTTGGTTTTCTACTTCTTTCCCTTTACAATCATTCAGAAATTTTACATCTTTCCCCAATAATTCTTTAAGTTCCTTAGCAACAATCCTTAAACTATACCTTTTATCTTTACCCTTTGGGTTATTAAGATGACTTATTAAAATAATTTTAGCTTTTTCTTCAATCAAATAATTTATAGTAGGGAGAATCTCTTTTATTCTAAAATTATCAACAATTTTTTTGTCCTTTATCGGCACATTAAAATCACATCTGACTATTGTTCTTTTATTATTAAAATCAAAATCTTTAAGAGTTTTCATCTTTCTAAAATTTTACAATTTCTCCTGGTTTTATTACTCCTTTTTTAGAAACATCTTTTTCTTTTAATGCTTCATCTAACGCATTTTTTAAATTCTCTTTAGAAACTAATTTTTTGTCTCTTTTAATTTTTTGAGGCAAAAGATTTTCTAAGGAAAATGTTTTTGCTTTTTCTTCTTTTATATCTTGATTATCAGGAGCAATCACCTCTTCTTTTTTTTCTTCTTTTTTTTCTTCTTCTCTCTTTTTTAAACAAGTTTTGCAATATACTGGCCTAATACCATCTGGTTTAAAAGGAACTTTTATTTCTTTGCCACATCCCTTACATTTAGCATCGTAAAGAATAACATCTGACTTAGATTCTTTTTGAAGAACATAGTCCCCAGTCCATTCGGCAATTTGTTTTTCAACAATTTCTCTAGGAACACTATATTTTTTTCTAGAAAACTCGATTATTTCTTCTCTTTGGGATTCTTCTTCAGGTTTAAAAGGAAGTAATGTTTGAGCAGAAAAAGGACGACCAGCAACTCCATCAATCATTAATTTTAAGTAAATAAGATATTTTGGAAGATTAACTAGGTCTTCCGCGATAATCTCCGGAATAAATTCTTTTTCCAAATATTCAGCATCTTCTGACCCCACTCTGAAAGAAATAATTGTTCCTACGTTTCCAAACACTGCGTCTCTCACACTTTCTTCCATTTGGGTAATATACTGATGAGCTAAAATTAAAGAAAGACGATATTTTCTAGCCTCAGACAAAACATTAACAAAACTTTCTGTAGCAAAATTCTGAAATTCATCAACATATAAAAAGAAATCTTTTCTTTCTTTTTCCGGGATGTCCACCCTAGACATTGCTGCTAATTGTATTTTTGTTATTAATAATCCTCCTAATAAACGAGAGGAATCTTCTCCTACTCTTCCCTTAGATAAATTTAAAATTAATATTTTACTACTATCCATCACCTCTCTAATATCAAAAGATGTTTTAACTTGTCCTATAATGTTTCTAATTAAAGGAGAAGAAATAAATTGACCAATCTTGTTTTCAATAGCAGCCGTTGCTTCAACTTCATAACGTTGAGTATAACGGGCAAATTCCTGAGTCCAAAATGCTTTAACCACAGGATCAGTAAGCCCTTCTACAACCTCTTTACGGTAAGCAGAGTCTGATAACAATCGATTTATCCCTAAAAGAGTTGAATCCGGATGCTCTAAAAGAGCTAGAATTGAATTACTTAAAATATATTCCATCCTAGCAGACCAAACATCAGGCCAAATCTTTTTAAATACTCCCATCAAACCAGAAGCTACTAAGTGGCGAGTTTCCACAGCAACATTTTCCATAACATCAAAAGCAATGGGATGCTCAATATCAGCAGGATTAAAATAGATTACATCTTTGATTCTATTTTTGGGAATAAAATCTAAAAGTTCTTCGGCAATTTCTCCATGGGGGTCAATAAAACAGATACCATGACCATCTCTAATATCCTGGATAGCCATATTCTTTAAAAGAGCACTCTTGCCCATGCCTGTCTTCCCCACAATATAAAAATGCCTACGTCTATCATCAATCTTAATCCCAAATTTTTGCTTTTGGTTTCTAAATGTAGTTTCCGCAAAGAAATTTATTTTAGACATAATAATCTTTTATTTTTCGATAGGAAGATTTTCAGGTGGTCCAGCTTTTTTAGCTTCAATCCTAGAAAAGTTTAAAGTTGGAGCCATACTTCTCCCTGGAAAATGAAAAACAGTTGCCAACTCTTCAATATTAAAAATAAACGTTCCTCCTGGAGCTGGGTATAAAGGAGTCATTCTTTTAATAAATCGTCTGAATAATCTTTTTTTCTTTAGATAAACCATTCTCTCTCTAGCTATTGATGGAGGAACAATTTTAGGCAATGTTTTTTTCCACGGTTTAAATCCATTAAGATTTGCTATATTAATTCCCGCTGTGAAATCTAAGGCAACTTTAACTCTTGGTTTAAAGAAAACTTCCTTTTCGCCTATGTAGACAAATCTCATGGTTGTTTCAAATGCTAATTTAGAGGCTTTATTTTCTATGGCTTGAACAACCTCTCTTTCTCCTGGGGTTAATTTCATTTCGGGAGGGATTACTTCTTCTTTTGGTTTTTCTGTTTGTCCGGGGACAGTACCCGAAAAAATAACATTAAATGCTTCTTGAATTATAGATTTTAATTTTGGGCTGGAAGGTCTTTTCACTAATTTGTTAATAATCTCTTTTCCCTCTTCTATCCATTTAACTTCATCAACTATTGGTTTAGCAATAATTTGAAACCACATCTGTTCGCCTTTTTTAAAATCAGCCATACCCTCTAA
>CAYUWK010000018.1:0-6331 GCA_964448435.1 uncultured Candidatus Saccharibacteria bacterium | reverse complement strand
AAAAACAATTTTAAAAGAAAAAGATTTAACAGAATTAGAAATATCATTTACAAGTATAACTGAATTAAAATGGAATTCAGAAGAAAATAGAATATTAATGAAAACAAAAGATTCTAAAGAAAATATAATATATTTTCTTTTAGATTATAGTCTTGAAAAACCTACTTTATCAGAAATTAATTTCCTAGATGAAGAGATAAATAATATTTCATTTAACCCAAATAATAAAAATGAAATTTTTTATTTAAAGAACCAAACAATTTTTCAAAAAGATATTGCGTTTGAAGAAAGTGAACCAAGAATCTTTTTAAATAATATTATAACTTTTGAAGTAACAAAAGATTATATACTGTGGCTTTCAACTTCCGGATTTATATTTAAAGAAAATTATATTGATGAAACAAAAGAAACTTTAAACGAAAAACCATTTTTAATTGAATTAGGGGAAAAATATAAGATTAAAGAAGAAAATTCAAGAATATTTTTGTTAGAAGATAATACAATTTACTATCTTTCTCCTGACCAGACTTTTAAAAAAATCCTTGATAATTTTGAAGGTATAAAAGTTTCATCTGATTCTCAAAAAGCAATTTGCTGGAATAGTCATGAGATATGGATACTAAAGTTTGAACCAAATTATACAAAAATATTTTTAAACCGTTTTTCGGAAACAATTGGAGATTGTCTTTGGTTTAATCCTAATTATTTGATATTTAATCTTGGAGATAAAATTAAAATAAGTGAAACTGATACTAGAGACAAAATAAATATATTTTCTATAAAAGGATTAAAAAATCCAAAGATATTTTATAATAATTCTTTGGAAAATTTATATATCTTTTCAGAAAATAATTTATTCTCCTCAAACTCTATTATTCGCTAACTTTATCTTTAAATTTCTCCCAGTCTATCTCTTCAGATCCGGTTAAAGAACAAATATCTTTGAACTGGCAATACATACACTGCCAATTTTTTGGATATCCGGAAAATCTTTTGGGAACAATATTGGAATCAACTTTCTTTTTAAGCTCCTTAAAATCTTTTAGAAGTGATTTTACTAATCCTGCATCATATACAACATGAAATTCTTTTATCTCTTGCCTGTCTTTATCTATATAAAGCAATATACCTTTTTTGATATTAAGATAATGAAGATATAATTGAATTTGATAAATATTTTCTTCCTTTGGTTCTTTCAATCTTCTAAAAACCATACTGTTCATACTCTTGATATCTAAAACATAATTTTCTTTATCTATACAAAGTATGGCATCAGCCCTTCCAGAAACTAATTCATTTTTGGGTATAATTACTTCAGTTGTTACTCCAATTCTTAAGCGATATAAAACATTAAAAATATTTCTATGAAAATTTTCACCAATTTCAAATATTCTTAAAATACGAGCGTCTAGTTTTTTCCTAGGTGCATTTTTTAACTTAAAAAAAACAGCACGAGGACATTTCCCTGCATCAGTAACATAGAAATGAGCTTGCTGTCTTTTTTTCTGCTCATCTAAATAAAATTTATCAATTAACTCTTTTAACATAGAATACTAGTTTAAACATAGAATACTATCGTTTACTCCATTGAGGAGCACGTCTGGCCCTCTTAAGCCCAAATTTCTTTCTTTCTCGCATACGAGAATCTCTTGTCAAAAATCCTTTTTCTCTTAATTTCTTTTTAAAATAAGGATTTAATAAACAAAGTGCTCTTGAAATACCATGTCTCACAGCCTCTGCTTGAGAATGGATTCCCCCACCCTTTACTCGAACGGAAATTGTAAATTTATCTAAAGAATTTATAACTTCTAAAGGTGCCTTAACAATTTTCTGAAGTTCAGGAGTAACAAAATATATGTCAAAAGATTTCTCATTAACTTTAATTTCCTTGCCGTCCCCTTGAGTAAAAAGACGAACCCTTGCATAAGATGTCTTGCGTCTTCCTATACTGCTAAAATATTTAACGGAAGGTTTTTTAGGTAATTTAATAACTACTTTTTTGACCTCTTTTTTTATAATCTTTTTTGGTTTTTCTATTTTTTTTACTTTTTTTTCTGAAATTACTTTTGTTTTTTTGGTTTTACCTAAATCACGCTTTTTAGACGTTTTCTTTATTACTTTCTTTATTATTTTTTTAGTTTCAGCCATTGTAATATAATTATAATACTTTTAATCTTTTTATTTGTTGTGCTCTTAACTTATTTTTAGGTAACATTCCAAAAATTGTTCTTTTTAATACTTCTCCAGGATCTTTATCAAAAACTACACCCATTGGAGTTTCTTTTAAGTTTCCTACATATCCTGTATGATGATAATATATTTTTTGCTTTAATTTATTGCCAGTTATTCTAATCTTTTTTATATTTTTTACATGAACAAAATCCCCATTGTCTTTATTGGGCATAAAATCTGGTTTATCTTTCCCTCTCAAGATGATTGATATTTTAACTGCTAATCTTCCTAAGGATTCATCCGTGGCATCAATTGTATGAATTTTTGTTTTCATAAACATAGGTTACTTAACTAATTCTATTATTGCTATTTTTGCACTATCACTTCTCCTTGCTCCAATCTTTATAATTCTAGTATATCCTCCATTCCTATTCTTAAATTTAGGAGCAATTTCTTCTATAATTTTTTGAACAATTTTATTATCAAAAACTTTTCCCAATAATCTTCTTTGAGATACTCCACCTTTTTCTTCAACTTTATCTGTCGAAACAGGCTTTAAATAATTTACAGATTTACCAACTGTTATAAACTTTTCTACTAATGGTTGAATTTCCTTAGCTTTTGCTTCAGTCGTCTTTATTTTTTCATGCAAAAAAAGCTCACTCATCAAAGATTTTTTCAGTGCTTTTCTTTGGTCTCTACTTCTTGATAATTTTCTTGTTTTTATTCTTTTTCTCATTTTTTACCTTTTTAACTTCTTTTTTAATAACTTTCTTTTTCTTTATTATAACTTTTTTCTTTTTCTCTGTTTTTTCTTTCTTCAACGGTTTTTTTATGGTCTTTTTATTATCTCCACAAAACAAAGTAAAATGTTGACAAAGAATTTCCGATGCTCCCCGAAAAGCTTCTTCGGGTGATATTGTACCATCTGTCTCTATGTCTATTTTTAATTTATCAAAATCTGTTCGCTTTCCTACTCTCATATTTTCAACTCGAAAAGATACTTTTTTAACAGGAGTAAAAATGGAATCTATGGATATCATTCCTACTGATTCTTGCTTCTTTGGTTCTCTTTGCTCTGCTGCTTGATATCCAGTTCCCGTTTCAACAATAGCCTCTATCTGGAGTTGAGTTGCTTTTGTAGTTATAGTAGCAATATGAAAATCTGGATTTTTTATTTCTAATTCGGATGAAACGTCAAAATCACCTGCTTTTACTTTTTTTTCTCCTTTTGCTTTAAGTATTATTTTTTGAGGCTCCTTACTAAAAGATTTAAATCTTATTTTCTTTAAATTAAGAATAATCGTAATTGCATCTTCTAAAACTCCTGGAATTGTTGAAAACTCATGACTAGCTCCCTTAATTTTTATTTGAGTTATAGCTGTCCCCTCTAAAGAAGAAAGCAAAACTCTACGAAAAGTATTACTAATAGTAATACCATATCCTGGATATAGTCCTTCAATTTCAAAAATAGCTCTATTATTCTCTTTTTTTATTATTTTTGGCAAATTTGGCAAAGGGATCATAAATTTAATAAATTATTTTATTTAAGAATTTACCTAAATTATTTTGAATAAAATTCAAAAACACTTAAAATTTCCGCAGGAGGTAGGGCTTCTTCTAAAGAAGGATCCCCTATTATTTTTCCCTCCATATTCTTTAAATTAAATTGTAACCAAGAAGAAATTTGATTTTTCTGCAAAGGAAGTAAAAACTCTTTAAAAAGTTTTTTATCTTTTTTTGAATCTTTCAAACTTATTATATCTCCTTTTTTAACTGAAAATGATGGGATATTAACCGGTTTGCCATTTACTAAAAAATGAGCATGGGAAACTAGTTGACGAGCTTCTTTTCTAGATCTAGCTAAATTCATTCTAAAAATTACATTATCAAGTCTTTTCTCTAGTTTTTTAATAAGTTCTTCCGAAAGATTCTCTATCTCTCCTTTGTTAGATAAAATATCTTGAACATATTTTTTAAATTTATATTCTTTCAAATTGTACCAATTTTTCAATTTCTGTTTTTCTTTCAATTCTTTAGCATATTCAGAGATATTACGACTTGCTTTTTTCTTTTTCTGTCCAGGAGCATAAGCTCTTTTAATCATAGCACACTTAGGAGATGAACATTTTTCTCCCTTTAAAAACAATTTCTGTCCAAGTCGTCTACAAATTTTACAAACATTTTTTTTCATATTTTATACTCTTCTTGCTTTTTTAGGTCGACAACCATTATGTGGTATAGGGGTAACATCTTTTATCGAAAGAACCTCCAGCCCTCTACCTGCTAAAGAACGAATGGCAGATTCTCTACCTCCCCCAACGCCTTTAACAAAAATATTGATCTCTTTTATTTTTAATTTTTCCGCAATATCAGCTATAGCTCCAGCAACTTTAGATGCAGCAAAAGAAGTTCCCTTTTTTGCTCCTTTAAAGCCGACTGAACCAGCTGTTCTCCATCCTAAAACATTTCCTAATTTATCAGCTAAAGTAATTATTGTATTATTATAAGTTGAGCTAATATAAACATTTCCTTCTTTAAATTTAGCAGAAGGTTGTGTATGAATTTCTTTTTTTAAAGCCTTTTCAACTTGTTCACGTTCTTGTAAAAGCTCTTTTTCTGTTTTTTGAATAATTCTTTTTTTCCCCATAATATTTATCTAATATAAGACTTTATTTAGGTGCCGGAGCTCCTTTTTTCCCAGAACCAACTGTTTTTCTCACATTTCCTCTAACTGTCCTAGAATTCTTTCTTGTCTTTTGTCCTCTCACTGGAAGAGATTTCTTATGACGTGTTCCTCTCCAACATCCAATGGCTTTTAATCTTCTTACGTCTTTTAATAATTCTCTACGAAGCTCTCCTTCTATTTTAAATTTTTCATCTATAATTTTTTTAATCTTAAGAATATCTGCTTCACTCAAGTCTGACGCTTTTTTAGAAAAATCAATATCAGCTTGTTTCAGAATTTTTTTACTCAAAGAATTCCCTATTCCGTAAATATAGGTTAAAGCAATATATATTTGTTTTTTGTCTGGAATATTAATTCCTGCTATACGTGGCATATTTGTTTAATTAAAATCAAGCCGCCATTATCTTTGGCGTTGTTTATGTTTAGGATTCTCACAAATGACATATATCCTTTTCTTCCTTTTTACAATTTTGCATTTATTGCAAATCTTTTTTACAGAAGACCTAACTTTCATAAATACTATTTAAGTCGATAAACTATTCTCCCTCTGTTCTCGTCATAAGGACTCATTTCAACAAGTACTTTATCTCCTGGCAAAATCTTAATTCTATAACGTTTTAACTTCCCTCCTAAGTAAGCTAAAACTTTTCTTCCATTGTCTAATTCTACTCTAAAACTAAGAGCAGGGAGAGATTCAATCACACGACCATTCTCCTTAATACTTTGTTCTTTCATTTTGTTTAATGATAATCTACGTTAACAAATTTACTCTTTTAAGTCAACCCCCTATATCTATCTTTATTTTAATTTTATTTAAATTAGAAGAGGTTTTTCTTATCCAAAAAGGCCAAAATTTTACTTTTATTTTCTCGATAGTTGAGAAATTTATAAAAACAATATTCTTTATTTCTGCTTGCGTTTTACCTAAAATTTGAGATTTCAAACTCTGTTTATCAATATTCTTATAGGTATCTAATAAAATTTTAATATCTATGGTCATTTCTTCTTTATTCGTATCTATTCTATTGTTAAGATATTCTACTCCCAAAGATTCTTCTATCGCTTGATCTGATTCAGATAATTTAGATAAAATAATTTTTTTAGAGATTTCCTTTATAAAGGATTCATTAAATGCTAAATACTTTACTTTTATTTTACCTTGACATACAAACTTAGAAACTTGAGTTCCAACCTTTTCAGAACAAGAAGACTCAATTTTCTGTTCAAAAATAGCAGAAGGCAATAAAACAAAATTTTCTGGTAAAGATTCTGTCAAAGAATTTTGGGCTTCGTTTAATAAAGCTTCTTCTAAGCTCTTTTTGGCATTTTCTATGTCTTGAGTATTAACTATCTTTACTTCATTTTTAAATCCACCCTTCATAGCAGAATCTGATTCTCCATAAATTGTATAATAGTAAGAACTACCAACTAATCCTGGAATGGAAAAATTAGATGGACCAATATTATATT
>CAYUWK010000017.1:0-6460 GCA_964448435.1 uncultured Candidatus Saccharibacteria bacterium | reverse complement strand
TTAGTAACTAATACTTCTCCTTTTTTGAATTCAGACATTTTAGAAACATCAGAAATAATATGAACTTTCCCAACTCCAATTTTATCTCCAATAGCTGTTCCAATCAAAACAGGTTTTTTATTTGTTTTTATTTTATATTCTTCATGAATAACAGATTTTTTTAAAGAATGAATTGTTTCTGGCCTTGATTGGACAATAAAGAGTTGTCCTGTTTTTCCATCTTTTGCCCATTCTAGATCCTGAGGCAAACCATAATGTTCTTCAATTAAACATCCCCATTTTGCCAATATCAAAATTTCTTTATCAGATAAAGAAAATTTTAACTGTTTATCCTTAGAAACCGGAACTTGCTTTAGTCCTCCTCTTTTATTATAAATGTATTCTTTATTCTTCCTTCCCAAATTTTTAAGAATAATTGGCATATATTTTTTATCCTTAAGCATTGGCTTAAAAACAAAAAATTCATCAGGCGTTATTAACCCCTTAACAATCATTTCCCCTATTCCATAAATTGAGTTTATGACCACCACATTTCTAAAACCAGTTTCCGTATCAAGGGTGAACATTATACCAGATGATGCTAAGTCACTTCTTATCATTTTCTGAACACATACGGAAAGAGCAATTTCTAAATGGTTAAATCCTTTTTCTTCTCGGTAAGCAATAGCCCGAGCATTAAATAAAGATGCCAAACATTTTTTAACTGCTTTAAATAAATCCTCTTCTCCTCTAACATTTAAATATGTCTCGTGAGCTCCTGCAAAACTTGCTGTTGGTAAATCTTCAGCAGTAGCAGAAGAACGAACAGCAACATCTGTAAATTTATCTTTATAATTTGCTGAAAGAATTTTATATTTTTTTAAAATATCTTTCTTTAAATCTTCTGGTATTTCTCCTTGTAAAATAATATCTATTGCTTTTTTGCTTGTTTGTTCCAAACTTTTTATACTTTTAGGATTAAATTTTTTAAATAAATCTTTTATTTTTTTATCAATCTTATTTGCTTTTAAATAATACCAGTATGCCTTTGATGTTAAGGCAAAACCATTTGGGACATTGACTCCTTTTTTAACAAGATTAGAATACATTTCTCCCAAAGATGCATTTTTCCCTCCTACAAGAGGAGTATCATTTTTTGTAATTTCTTTAAACCAAAGAATATTTTTTTGTTGTTTCTTCATTTTTTTAATTTATTAATTTCCCTAGCTATCTCTAATTCTTCGTCTGTTTTAATAGCTAAAACTTTTGTATTTTTTAAAATTCCTAAATTTTTACAAACCATATTTCTAATTTTTGACGAACCATATCCAATTGTCCCCGTAAAAATTAATATATCGCATCCATTTAAAATAGAATAATAACTTCCAATGTACTTTTTAATTTTATAAACAAAAATATCTAAAGCAAGTTTTGCTTTTTTATCTTTTCTTTTCAAGACCTTCAGCATTTTGTCTTCCCCACATAATCCCTTCATCCCAGATTCATAATTTAAAATTTCACTTGTCTTTTTTAAAGAATATTTTTTAACTAATTCTAAAACAATTCCTGGATCAATATCTCCGGAACGAGTCATCATTAATAAACCCTCCATTGGAGTAAATCCCATTGAAGTGTCAATCGCTTTTCCATTTTTTATAGCTGTGATACTTGCTCCGCCTCCTAGATGGCAGGTAATGATCTTTAATTTTTTGAATTGTTTTTTTATCTTCTTACTTGCTTGTTCAGCTGCAAACTTATGAGAAATTCCATGGAAACCAAATCTTTTAAATCCAAGTTTTTCTCTTATATTCTTGGGTAAAGAATAAGTAGAAGCTTTTTCTGGTAAATTCTTATAAAAACCAGTATCAAAAACAACAATTTGTTCTGAATTAGGAAAAGCTCTTTGGGTCATTTCTATCCCTAAAATATTAAAGGGATTATGTAAGGGAGCAAATTTATTAAACTTTTTTAATTCTTTTAAATTCTTTTTTGTAATTACAAGTGGATCTCTAAATTTATCACCACCGGAAACAAATCTGTGGCCTATTATTTTTATATCTTTTTTATCTATTTTTTTAAGTTCTCTTATCAATATTTTTTTATATTCTTTAATTTTAAAAATATCTATTTTATTTTCTTTCTCCAATTTTAAAACAGATTTAGATTCTCTTCTAAATAATTTCCATTTGATTGATTGACTTCCACAATTCAAAACTAAAATCATATTATTGTTCCTTTTCCTTTTTTAATTATTCCAGCAGAATTACCTTCATCTGTATCCAGATGTAAGGAAAGGTTATAGCCTTGTTTTACTCTAACTTTTACATTATGAAATGTAACTCCTCTTTTTCCTCCACTTTTTATAGAAATAAAACTTTTATTTTTAATGTTTAATAATTTTGCTTCTTGGGGATTACAATGCAAATGTCTCTGGGCAATAATAACTCCCTGTTTAATTCTTATTTTCTTTCTTCCTTTAATTAGAGTTGCACCTGGTGTTTCTTTTAAATTGCCTGATAATCTCAACACTGGTTTAACCTCTAAATTAAAGGCATCTGTTAAGGATATTTCAATCTGAGTTTCTTTGCGAACTGGTCCAACCACTCTAATCCCTTTAAGAATATGTTTTCCAAATTTAATATCTATTTTTTCTTGGGCCGCAAAATCATTCGCCTGGCTTAATTTTTTAAGTTCTTTTAGTCTATACCCCTTACCAAAAAGCACTTCTAAATCTTTTAAACATAGATGAATATGCCTAGCTGAAATTTCAATTAAAACTTTTTTATTCATATTATTCTCTTATTATAACTTAAATAAAACGAAAAAACAGGGGTACATCCCCTGCTTTAATAACTTATCTTTATTTCAATTATTTACTTATATATTTTGCCATTTCAGCTAAACGAGAGGAATATCCATATTCATTATCATACCAAGCTAAAACTTTTACTAAGTTTCCTTGCATTACTTTTGTAGATAGGCCATCAACGATACAAGAATCTGGATTACCCTTATAGTCCGAAGAAACTAAAGGAGATTTTTCAAATCCAAATATATCTTTCATGTCCCCTACTTCTGAAGCTTTTTCAAAAATATTATTTATTTCTTCTACCGAAGTTTCTTTTTCTATCTCACATACAAAATCAACAATGGAAACAACAGGAGTAGGAACTCTTAAAGCTAATCCATCTAATTTTCCTTTTAATTCTGGCAAACATTTTTCAACTGCCTTGGTAGCACCAGTTGTTGTCGGAATGATATTAACCCCAGCTGCTCTACTTCTTCTTAAGTCTTCATGCGGTAAATCTAAAATCTTTTGATCATTAGTATAACTATGTACAGTGGTCATAAATCCTTTAATAATTTTAAATTTATCATTTAAAATTTTGGCTAAAGGAGCCAAACAATTTGTAGTACAAGAACCCATTGATATTATATTATCTTTTTGTGAATCATATTCGTCAGCATTAACCCCTAGAACATATGTAGGAATATCATCTGACTTAGCTGGAGCAGAAATAATTACCTTTCTCGCACCTGCTTCTAAATGTTTTTTTGCTCCTACAAAACTTCTAAAATGTCCTGTGCATTCTAAAACAACATCTATCCCTAATTCTTTCCAAGGTAATTTTCCTGGATCAGGATTACAAAAAATCTTTATTTTCTTATTATCAATTATCATTTCTTCTCCTTTAACTTCAATCTGTTTTTTATAAATTCCATATAAGGAATCATATTTAAACAAATGAGCTAATATTTCTGGTTGAGTTAAATCATTAATAGCCACAATTTGTAATTCTGGATGTTTATCTAAAATTATACGAAGAGTAGATCTTCCTATTCTACCAAAACCATTTATGGCAACTTTAATCATATTATTTGATATTTAATAATTCTACGATTTTTTGACGATCAAAACCAATAATAAATTCACCATCAATTTCTACAACTGGAACTCCCATTTGCCCTGTCTTTTCTACAATCATTTTCATAGATTCCTCGTCCTGGGAAACATTAATGCTCTCAAATTCAATCTTATTTTCTTCTAAAAAACTTTTTACTGCCGTGCAGTAAGGACAAGTGGTTGTGCTATATACTTTAACTTTCATATATTTATTATTAATTATTGGCAACTACCACTACTAGAACTTCCTAAACTATAAGTTTCCGAAAAACCAGATGCAGCTTCTTCTTGAGTAAGAATGGTTTCACAAACTTGAGATTGGGTCTCAAGCCCACAACAAATTAAATTTTTTACTGCTTCTGCCGTTCTGCCTCCAAAATCAAATTCACTTGCTTTTTCTCCGTTTAAAAATAATGTTGGAGAACCAGTAACTTGATATTCCATATTTAAATCAAAATCCTTTTGAGCATAAGCTAACCCTCTTGATTCTTCTTGTTTACAAGAATTTAATTCATCTTTGTTAACACCTGCTTCTACTAAACAAGGGGCACTTTCTGAATTTTTTAAAAAACAAGAAAGATAAGAATAGAATTTATCTCCTTGCTCTTCTCTTAAACATATTTGGGTAAGGTTTTCTTGGGCCTCTTCTTCGCCATGCATTGAAGTTATTTGATTATTTTGAATCTGTCCTATGTATCTAATCTTTATATTATTTTTCAATTCTGAAATATTTTTTACAACCTCATCTACTATTCTTTGCATTTGTGTTCCATAAGGGCAATAACTCACAACAAATGCTTCCAATATAGGTTGTTCTGTTTTTTTAATGCTTTCACAAGCTGTCCCCTCCTCTTCTGAACTTATCATCTCTTTGGCTTCTGGAAAGAAAAGATTACCATCTTTTGTAGCATAAACAGGAGGGATATCTGTATCTTCTATCTTAAGATTTAATTTATATACTCCATTTTCAAAAGTTGTCGGTGCAGCAGCCAAAGAAATTTCCAGAATGTTAAACTCTTCTTTTATATAAGTTATTATTTTCTCTTCAACCTGTTCTGCTGTAAGAGAGTCTTCTATTGAAACTTCCCCTTCGGCAGTCTTTACTAAAAAAGAAAGCTTATCGGCAAAAACACCTTGATAACCCATAGCCATGCCTCCTAAAAGTCCTGAAATTAAAGCTATAATAACTACTGAACAAATCTTTATCTTCATTTGTTTATGCATATTTTTTAGTTAATAATTTATTTGATCTTAACAAATTACCTTAAAATTGACAAGTTAATAATTTATTCATAAGATCTATGCTTTTGATTTTTCCTATTCCTCCTTTTTCACAATCTTTTTCCGAAAACTTTTTTACTTTATCTTTCCCATTCCCAAAAACTAAAATCGGTATTGGATCACAACTATGTTGTTTCAACTCACAGGGAGTACAATGATCTCCAGTTACAACAACTAAAGTATCTTTTAAAGACAAAATGGGAGTTATATATTTATCAACTTTTTCAATAAATTCTTTTTTCCCTAAAAAGTCTCCATCATGGCTAAAATTATCTGTTGCTTTGATATGTAAAAAACAGAAATTATATTTATTAGCAAAAGCATTTTTACTTGTTCTTATTTTTTCACCAATATTAGTATTTAAATCACCAGTAGCTCCTTTTAGTTCTAATAAGTCCATTCCTAAAACTTTTCCTATCCCCTTGTATAGTCCTCCTCCAGCAACACAACAAGATTTTAATTTATATTTTTCAAAAAAAGAAGGAATTGGCTTAATTTCTCCAGCAGTTCTTAAGAGAATATAATTCGCTGGTAATTTTCCTTGTTTAATTCTTTGTTTATTCAATTTGTCTTGTTTGAGAATTTTATGTGTTTTTTCTAAAAACTTATTTAATACATTTGCTGTAAATTTTGCTTCTTTGGAATCATCAAGAGGCTTTATTGTTTGAGGCAAAATACCTTCTTTGTGTAAATCATTATCCGAAATGTTTTCAGAGAGACCTTCTCCCCTCATTATTACTCCTAATCTATAATTAACACTAGCTTTAACTAAAAAACTTATTCCATCTATTTTTATATTTTGAATTTTTCTTATAAAGGGCTTAATATCTTTAATTCTACCAGAACGTCTATCAACAATAACCATATTTTCATCAACGCTAGCCAAGTCTCCTCTTAATGCTATATCTCCTTTCTTCATTTCCATCCCAATTCCTAAAACTTCAAATACTCCTCTTTTCATACAATATTTATCCAAATCATAACCAAACAAAGACATATGAGCATCTTTTGATGTGGGAAAATCTCCATGATAAACTGGTTCAACTAAACCACAAATACCTTGTTTTACTAAAAAATCAAAATTAGGCGTTTTAGCCGCCTCTAATGGAGTTTTATTTCCTAATTCTTTTATAGGCCTGTCCCCAAGCCCATCAAGAATCATAAAGAGAATTTTCATATTCTTAATAAACGATTGTATTTTGAAATACGTTCGCCTCTTGCTGGAGCTCCTGATTTTATAAAATCAGCAGAAATAGCAACTGCTAAATCAGCAATAAAATTATCACAAGTATCACC
>CAYUWK010000016.1:2802-7009 GCA_964448435.1 uncultured Candidatus Saccharibacteria bacterium | reverse complement strand
CAATAATTTGAAACCACATCTGTTCGCCTTTTTTAAAATCAGCCATACCCTCTAAGAGAACTGATAAAGCACTAATTCTTTTTTCTTCTTTTAGTCCTTCTTGTTCTTCAAAAAACTTTGGATACGTTTTTATGGGATAGCAAGATTCTTTAAGAAACATAAAATCCCATCCAAATAAATCCCATTTTTTATTCGGAATGTCTTGAGGAACATTCTTGGTATAATCTTCAACCTCAGTTAGTTCAACATTTGGAAATTGAGCATATACTGCTGAATCAAACATACTTCGGAGTGCCTTAGGTATTCTTAGATAGAAGTGAATATCTCCTTCTATGGTTACTATTTCCAAAGCAAAATTAAGTAAAAAATGACCCTGAAACCACTTTTCTTTAAAATTAGGAGGATCATATAAAGTCCAAAAACTGCTAAAGACCTGTTCCATTGCTTTCATGGGTCTTTCGACTTCTTTGGGAATTTTAATTTCTAATAAAATTTTATCTATTGTAGAGTCCCATTTTGTACGAATAAATTGCAGATAAAAAAACTGGAGAGTAGGTAATAAAATAAAAGGAAGTGGCAACCACCACCAATTTTTTATGATAATCCAAAAAGGAGTCACAATAGGAATAATTGATTCAATTTTTATAAAATCTAAAAAATCTACCATGGATATAATTAAAAACTTTTTAAGCTATATTTTCCATTTTCATCCTTTAAAAAATATTTTTTGTTAGAAAGATTTAATAAGATTGTATTGTCTTTAACCAGTCTTTGTTTTTGAACTTTTTTCAATAATTGCTCTTTAGAAACTGGATTTTTCTCTTTTTCTAAAACTTTAAAAATAATTTCATGAACTGTACCTGGCTCATATCCCCATTCTCTCAAAGCATATGTTCCTCTACCAACTAAAACAAATCTCTCATCTTTAATTAATTCATTGTGCACTGTTTGAGCATGAGCTTTTTCATCAATAAGACTAGCAATATCTACAAAGTGCAATGGTTTTTGTTCTTTTTTAAAAACAAGATATGCTCTATCTTTTACTCCTTTTGGCCTAATCTCCGGCCAATCTGTCAAGCCATAACAATCACCTTCTTGCTCTTGTTCAATTTTCTTTGCTATCTCCAATAAAGAATGAATAATTCCTGGATCTTGTTTAGCTTTTTTTAAAATTTCGTCCTCGGATAAAAGTTTATTTATTTCTTGAAACTTTTTAAGAATAGATTTCAAAATACCTTCTATTTTAGGAGTAACCTCTTTTTCTGCTGTCCAGAAACTATAAAATTCATTATCTTCTGGAATTCTGAAAAAATCATCAGCAAAAGTAAGCAAGAAATAAATATGTTTGTTAAATTTATCCCCTCCTAGATCATCTAAAAGAACATCCTCTCTTTTAAGGCCTCCATTTTCTTTAAGATATTTTTCAAAATAAAAGAAAACCTTTTTTAGTTCTCTTTTTTCTTTTTCTCTTTCCATCTTGGCAAAACTTTCTTTTTCAATTTGTCTAATTCTTTCTCTAGTCAAATTGAAATCTTTACCAATGGAATCAAGTGTTTCCCTTTCTCCAGTTAGAATTCCAAATCTTCTTTGTAAAATCTCTTTTTGGCGATCCGGTAATGTTTTAAAAATATCTTCACAAATTTTAGAATAATTAAATTGTGACATATACATAATTAGTTGTTAATTATTATACTATACAATAAAAGTAAAATTAATGCAAACGTTTTTCTCTCCATTCTAAATATGTTACCAATAATGGAGTTACTAAAAATATAGAAGAGTAGGTACCACAACTAATTCCCAATATTAAGGCTAAGGAAAAGTATCTTAAAGTTTCTCCCCCAAAGAAAAAAATGGAAAAAAGAACAAAAAGAGTTGTGAGAGAAGTATTGATAGAACGAGTTAAAGTTTCATTAAGACTTTTATTTATTATATTTCCGAACGATACTTCTCTGGATCTTAAAAGATTTTCTCTTGCTCTATCAAAAACAACAACTGAATTATTAATTGAATATCCTAATACTGTAAGGAAAGCTGTAATTACTGGAATTGTAATTTGAACTCCATAAAGTTTGCCCAAAAATGCAAATACGCCAAGAGGAATAAGTACATCATGACAAAGAGCTATCAAACTTGTAAATCCATAAGCGAAAGAATTAACTGGTCGAGAAATCTTTCGAAAAGAATAAGCAATATAGAAAACAATAGCCATCAAAGATAAAATAATAACTATTTTAGTTTTGTCTTTTAATTCATTCCCAATAATCGGACCAATTGTTTCAAACTGAGAAGCATCCTGCTTAAGCGTACCTAGTTCTTCTAACTTTTCTATTGCTTTTGCATACGTTTCCTCAGAAGTATCTTTAGTTTTTAAAATTATACCTTTTTGTTCTACGGGTTGAACTATTATTTTTTCCAAAGTAATTTCTTCTATTCTATTCTGTATTAATTGAATAGATGGTCTTTCATTCTCATATTCAACCTCCAACATACTACCTCCCGTAAAATCAATTCCTAATTCTAACCTAAAAATAAAAATACTTGTTATAGATAAAATAATAGCAATTATTGAAAATACATAAAATATCTTTCTAAATTTTAAAAATTGAATAATCATATTAATCCCACAAAAACTTTATTTCTTCTAATTTTGTTCCAACAAAAATCTTTAAAAATGTTTTAGTTATAAATATAGCTGAAAACATACTTACTAAAATTCCTAAGCTCAAAGTTAGGGCGAATCCTTTAATAAAACTTGTTCCAAAAAAGAACATTATCAGAGCGACTAATAAGGTAGTAACATTTCCATCTCTGATTGAAGGCCATGCTCTGGCAAAACCAACCCTGATAGATGAATCTAAACTTCTTCCTGATTTTTTCTCTTCTTTCATTCTTTCAAAAATCAAGACATTGGCATCTACAGCCATTCCTACGGATAAAATAACTCCTCCAATTCCAGCTAAGGTTAAAGTTACGGGGATAAGTTTAAATAAACTTAATACTAAACATCCATATATTATTAAAGCTAAGGAAGCAAATATTCCGGGAACACGATAAAAAAGAATCATAAATAAAATTACTATTAAAAACCCAATCATGCCTGCATTTAAGGATTTTTCTAAAGAAATCTTTCCTAGAACAGGACCAATCGTTTTCTGGGATATTAATTTTATAGGGACAGGCAAAGCACCAGCATTAAGATTACGAGCTAAATCTTTAGCTTCTTCTGTGGTAAACTTCCCAGTTATTCTTGCTTTACCATTAGGAATAGCTTCTCTCACGACAGGAGCAGAAATTAAACTATCATCTATATAAATAGCTAATTGCTTTCCAATGTTTAAATTAGTAAGTTCTTTAAAAATATCTTTTCCTTCATTATTAAATTGTAAAAGCACTTCTGCTTCAAAAGTTGTTTGGTCAAATGAAACCTCTGCTTTTTCTAAATATTGCCCGGTTAGATTAGTTGCTTTAAAATAAACATCTTCCTGTAATATATCTTGCCAATTTAAAATTTGGGTTATCGCTTCTAAGCTTTTACCTTGAAACTCTTCATATTTATCTAATATTGCTCTAGATTCTTGTTCTGTCATCTGTTCTTTAAACTCTAGATAAGGAGTCTTTCCTATGGCCTTAATTGCCTTCTCTACGTCTTTTATCCCTGGTAGTTCAATAATTAACCTTCTATGCTCTCCCTGCTCTTGAATCCTAACAATTGGCTCTCCAACGCCAAAACGATTAACTCTTCTTTCAATCACATCTCTTAACCCCTGCATAGCACTATTTTTCCCATCAACCTCAATCTTTGACAAATCTGCTTCATAAACTAAATGGCTACCACCCTGTAAATCAAGCCCTAGTTTAAAATCAACCTCTGGAAAATGAGATAATCTTAGTTCGGAATTAAGAATTGAAAATTCAAAACCATTAAAAAAATCCACCCCTTGATTTAAATATTTAGGGTAGACAAAATTCAGGCTCAAAATGGCCAGAATAAAAATGATTAATAAATTAGAACCAATCCCCTTTTTAAGCATAAAAAATAAACTTATCTAGCTTATACGAATTTAACCTTACAATAAATCTTGTTTTTTTTCAAGCCCTAAAAAAGAGCAGAGATTGGGTCTCCACTCTAAGCTGCTATTAAATAAATAAAGTAATTTTTATTATTATTTATTTTTCAATAATATAATTAACTCTTTTTTTGAAA
>CAYUWK010000016.1:0-2702 GCA_964448435.1 uncultured Candidatus Saccharibacteria bacterium | reverse complement strand
CCATATGTAATACACCCTGGTAAACTAGGCACCGTAGCAGTAAATCCACCTTCTGGTTCTGTGCGAAATATAACATTATAAGATAATTTTTCCATATTTTTATTTTTTATCTTAATTTCTTAGTTTGATGTTAACTATATTTCTAGAATAGTTAAAATTGTTGAAAAAGTCAAGGTTCTTATGAAAAAGTTCTTTATTTTACGCTTTAATCGAAAGTTTAAATACTGTTCTACTAATTTGAGAGTTTAAAGCACCTTGAAATTGTTTAAAAAGTTTATTTCCTTCTGTTTTATATTCAATCAAAGGATCTTTTCCTCCGTAGGCACGTAACCTCACTGAACCCTTTAATGATTCCATTGTGTCTAAGTGTTCAGACCACAAAAGATTAATTGTTCTAATACAAACAAACCTTAAAACCTTTTCTATACTCTCTATCCCTTCTGTTTCTTCTTTTTTCCCAAAAGCAATCTTGCTTAGACTAAATAAATAATCTATAAGTTCTGTTTGGTCTTTTATTCTTGTTATTTCTGTATGAATTTGCTCTGGAATAGGAAATACAGTTTTTATTTCTTCAATAATCTCTTTAAACATAAAACTTTCCGCATCTGGTTTAGTATGAAATATAACTATTTTTTCAATTTCCTTTTTTATAATATCTTGAATAAATATCTTAAGTTCCTTAAAGTCTTTTTCTAAAATCTGTTTCCTTTCTGCATAAATTCTATTTCTGTGTTTTGAAATTACATCATCATACTCTAAAATATGTTTTCTTAAATCAAAATTCATCCCTTCAATCTTTTCTTGAGCTTTTTCTATATTATTAGATAAAATTTTTGCTTCTATCGGTTGATCTTCGGGAATCTTTAACATTTCCATTATGGATTTTATTCTATCTCCACCAAAGACACGCATTAAATCATCTTCTAGAGAAACGAAAAATTGAGAAGAACCAGGATCTCCCTGTCTCCCAGCTCTTCCTCTTAATTGATTATCAATTCTTCGGGCTTCATGCCTTTCTGTACCAATAACATGTAACCCTCCGAGCTCTTTAACTTTTTGAGTTTCTTCCGGAGTTGACGGATTACCACCCAGAATTATATCAACTCCCCTTCCAGCCATATTAGTAGCAACAGTAACTGCTCCTAATCTACCAGCTTGAGCTATAATTTCTCCCTCTCTTTCATGGTGCTTAGCATTCAATACCTGGCAAGGAACTCCATCTCTATCCAAAAGTTTTCCCAAGTATTCATTCTTTTCAATTGAAGTTGTTCCTATCAAAACTGGTTGTCCTTTTTCATGTCTTGATTTAACCTCATCAACTATGGCCATAAATTTACCTTTTTCTGTTTTATAGACACAATCTGACAAATTATTTCGTTGCATTGGCTTATTAGTTGGGACAACAATAGTATCAATCTCATAAACTTTATCAAACTCTTCAGCCGAAGTCATGGCTGTCCCAGTCATACCTGCTAATTTATCATAAAGCCTAAAATAATTCTGGAAAGTAATAGAAGCTAATGTTTTTGATTCTGGTTGAACCTCTACTCCTTCTTTGGCTTCAATAGCTTGATGTAAACCACTAGAATATCTCCTTCCCGGCATCAACCTTCCTGTGAACTCATCAACTATAATTACTTTACCATCTTTAACAATATAATTTTTATCTTTTAAAAAGAAGACTCTGGCTTTTAATGCCTGTTCCAAATAATGTAAATACTTTATCCCTTTATCTTGATAAATATTTTCAACTCCTAATATTTTTTCAATTTTATTAATTCCATTTTCGGTTAACGTTGCTGCTTTGAATTTTTCATCAATATTATAATCAGCATCTTTTTCTAGTCTAGGAATAATTTTAGCAAAATCTTTATACCAACTTGAACTTTCTATATCTGGTTGGGAAATTATTAAAGGAGTTCTGGCTTCATCAATCAAAATTGAGTCAACTTCATCTATAATTGCATAATTATATCCCCTTTGGGTCAAGTCCGCAGAATCAAGACTCATATTATCTCTTAAATAATCAAATCCAAATTCATTGTTTGTGCCATAGACAATATCAGCTAGATAGGCCTCTTTTCTTGTGGCAGGTCTCAAATAACTTTCCACAACTTTAAAACTTCCTAGTAAATCTCTTTTTTCATCTTCTTGATCTTCTTTTTGATATTCTGGATCATATAAATAAGCTTTTTCGTGAACAATACAACCAACTGATAAACCTAGGGCATAATATATTTGACCCATCCAAACCATATCTCTTTTGGTTAGATAATCATTCACTGTAATAATATGAACACCTTTGCCCTCTAAGGAATTTAAATAAGCAGGCAAGGTAGCACATAATGTTTTTCCTTCACCCGTTACCATCTCCGTAATCTTGCCTTGATGCAAAGCTATTCCTCCAATTAGTTGAAC
The DNA here is from genome assembly GCA_964448435.1 of uncultured Candidatus Saccharibacteria bacterium. GTDB lineage: Bacteria > Patescibacteriota > Minisyncoccia > Minisyncoccales > CG1-02-41-26 > CAYUWK01. Next base: position 284 of record CAYUWK010000016.1, on the reverse strand, counting down.
ATCGAAATGACGTTGATTTAATGTTCTTTTCCCTGCTTCCCGTACCAGAGCAAATGCTTCTGGCAATATGTTGTCTAATGTCTCATTTTCTTTTAATCTTTTTTTAAACTCATTTGTTTTCTCTTTGAGTTTTTCAATTGAAAAATCCTGGAATTGTGATTCCAGGTTATTTATTTTATTAATAGTTGGTTGAAGTTTTTCCAAATACTTCTTGTTTGGATCTCCAAAGAGATTAAAAAAATTCATATTAATGGTTTTTTTCTTCTTGAATTTCTTTATATTTT
>CAYUWK010000015.1:3336-7606 GCA_964448435.1 uncultured Candidatus Saccharibacteria bacterium | reverse complement strand
TTCTGCTAGAAAAAAAATTGCCCAAGCTTTAATAAAAGGCGAGGCAATTAAAATTATAAAATAAATTATTTAACAATTTTCCACTTTATTTCTGTTTCTTGAGCACCAAATTCTAACCATTCTCCATCTCTGGAAATAACATACCATTTTCTACGAGTCTGAGACCAAACCATTGGTTGATCATCGTAAAATGGTTTTTTAATTATTTCTTTTGGCTTTAACTTATCAAGTTCCAACCACTTTTTAAAAACTGTTTCAATAGCGTAATCTAAGTTTCTAGATTTAGCCCATTTGGCTACCTTATCAATAGCCTTTTCTGCTAATTTAACTGAGCCAGCTAACTCTAAAAGCTGCTTAGCCGGTCTAGTAAATCTTGAATATATTATTTTTTTCTTTTTAGCGTCATTTTTAATTTTTTCCAAACTCAATCCTTTGCTAAAAAAATAGTGATTAACTATTTGTTGTATTTCTGTTTCTTTTTTTTCTTTGATTTTCTTTTTTTCTTTTTCTTTTTTCTTCTGAATTTTACTCATATTTTTTTATCCTAAACTTATAAATAATTATTTCTTCTTTTAATTGATCAATATTTCCTTTTTGACAAGTAATTGAAATTTGCTTTTCTATTGTGTCTATGCCTTCTAAATCAGGAAGAAGGAGAGCGGATTTTGGAGGATAATTAAGTGTTTTAATAATAATACCATATTCTTTAGGATTCAGCTCTTTTCTGTTTTTAATTAGTTCTGGTTTTTCTAAAATAGAAACCGTATAAGAAAGAAATGGTAATTCATCTTCTTGAATAGGACCAAAACGATAATCTTCTGTAGCAGCTGAAATAGCATTTTGGATTATTTCTTCAATAATATTATTTTTTGTTGGTAAATAAGTTCCAATACATCCTCTTAGATTTTTATTTTTTTCAATAGTTATAAAAACTCCAGCTTTTTTTTCTGAAAATTCTTTTATCAAATTATCTTCTGCTTTAATTATTTTTTCTTCTTTGATATATGCTTCTACTATTTTTTTCACTAAAACAATTAATGTATGCATAAATTAATAATTAGTAACTAATATATCGGCAACTAAATATCCAACTCCAAATGGTTTTTCGTAAGATAAAATTTTTATTTTCCAATTTAGCTCCGCAGCTTCTAGTATACCAAATATAAAACAAAATGGACGAAGTCCACATTCATTAGCTTGAGGAAACATTTTATCTAATTTTAATAAATTCTTTATATCTCTTTTCTCTAAGTATTTTATTAATGCTTTATCAAATTTTGGCCCATCAGAATTAAGCCCATAAGGTCCATCTTTTTTTAAAGAGTGGGATAAATCACCTGAAGCGATTAAAGCATAATTTTTATCTTTTTTTAAATAAGAATAAAATTCTTTGCCTTGTTCAAAATAATATTCTGGATTTTCAAGACCAGTTAAATAAGTTTTAATCTCTCCTTTGAAATTTTTAGCTAAAAAATGCAATGGGACATTAAACCCCCAATCAGGATGAGGAGAGGAAATAATAATTGAATCTGGATTAATTCTTTTAAATTTTTTAGTTAAATAGTCTAAACTTTTTATTGTATCTTTTAATTCCAAAAAAGATTCTTCTGATCCAACAGATGGTAGCAATATAGGAGGATGAGGACAGATTGAAATAAATTTAATCATATATTTCCTATATAAATATGTTTTAAACCGACTTTTTCTCCAATTTGTTTAGCTTTTTTTAATGTTTTAATTGGAGTATCTGAAAGATTTTGCAATTTCCAAGAAATAGCACCAAAAAATCTATCTATATGCCAGGGTGTTTCTTCTCCTAATTCATTTTTTATAAATTTGGCAATTTCTCTAAATATTTTTTCCTTATCATTTAATGTCGGAATTACTAAAGTTGTGATTTCTGTCCAGATTCTTTTTTCTTTTAATCTTTTTAATGTATCCAAAACAGGTTTTAATTTTGCTCCACAATATTTAACATAAAAACTATCTTCCGAACTCTTTATGTCTATATTAACAGCATCTAGATAGGGATAAATCAAATTAAATAATTCTTTTGACCAAAATCCATTACTAACCCAAATGTTTTTTAATCCTTTTTTTCTAGCTAGTTTCATCACGTCTAATGCATATTCTGAAAATATTGCTGGTTCTGTATATGTGTAAGAAATACTTGGCAAATTATTTTCAACAGCGATTGATACTATCTCTTTAGGATTTAAGTCTTTCCCAAAAACCTGATTGTTTTTTTTAGAAATTTGGGAAATATTATGATTTTGACAATTAAGACATTTAAAATTACATCCAACTGTACAAAAAGATAAAGAATATGTCCCTGGTAAAAAATGAAATAAAGGTTTTTTTTCAATAGGATCAATACCTAAAGCAGCTACTTTACTATAGACTAAAGAATAAAGTTTACCATTTTTATTTTCTTTTACATTGCACTTACCTTTTTTACCATTTTCAATAGTACAATAATGAGCACAATTTTGGCATTGAACTTTTTTATTTTTTAATTTTATATAAAGACAAGATTCCTTCATCCTTTTATTTTATCATCATCAAGAAAAAAAAGAAGGCACTCCTATTATTTATTAAATAAGAAGTGCCTATTCTATTAGTTCTCTTAATTGAGGACTATTTTGTTTTAACTTTTTTAGGGTTACGGCTTGGATTTGACGAACCCTTTCTCTTGAAATACCTATGGTTTTCCCAATTTCTTGCAATGTATGTTTTTCCCTGTTTTCTAATCCAAATCGCATAATCAAAATTTTTCTTTCTCTGGGTTTTAAAAAAGATAAAGATTCAATTAATTCTTTTTTCAAATCTTCCTTTTCTAATTTTACTGTCGGGTTAAGCGTTTTTTCGTCTACTATAATGTTAATCAAAGAATTGTCTCCATTCTCTACAAAAAATGGTGCTTCTAAAGAGAGAGGAACTTTTCTAATCTTTTCTAAATGGTTAGCCTCTTTTGTATCAATTTCCATTTTTGCCGCAATTTCTTGAATTGAAGGATGGCGTCCCAATTCCTGATAAAGTTCTTTCTTTGTCCTTTGATATTCAATAATTATTTCTCTTTTGTAAATGGGGATAAAGATCGTACTTGACTGATTATGAATAGTTCTTCTCATAGCTTGATTTATCCAGGGGATAGCATAAGTAGAAAATCTATACCCCTTTCTCCATTTAAACTTCTCTACTGCTCTCATTAATCCCAGGGCTCCTGCTTGGTAAATATCTTTATCTTCTAAACCAGAGATTGAAGATAATTTTTTTATTCTATTCATCCAAAGATAAATCAGTCCTTCATTCTTTTTTATAATTTTATTTTTTATCTCTTGTTTATGCTCAGGATGTCTTTCCATTTCCTGGAATAACTTTTTTTGTTCTTCCAGTGAAAAAGAAGGAAGAATATCATAATCATTCCGTAGTCCTAATTCTGATTTTTGTGAAAGAGCTTTTAACATTTGGTCGCCTCCTTTCTAAAAAATAAAAACCAAATATTTTATATTTTTTAAAAAATAACATTATTACAAAAAATTGTAAAGCCGTAAATCTTTTGTTATTATTAGTTTATATGAAACACAGAATTTTTATTGCAGTTAATTTACCAGAAAAAATTAAGAAAACTTTTTTTAACTATCAAATAAAATTTCCTGATTTTCCTATAAAATGGGTTAAAAAGGAAAATATGCATATTACTTTGATTTTTATTGGTGATGTTAAAGATGAAAACATTCCTTCGGTTTGCGAAGCTGTAAAAAAAGCATGCTCCCAACATAATTCTTTCAAAATAAATCTAAATGAAATTTCCTATGGACCTCCTAAAAAATTACCACCTCGTATGATTTGGGGAAGGGGAGATCAACCAGATGAATTGGTTAATTTAAAAACTGACTTAGAAAAATATTTAATAGAATCTAAAATTGGATTTATAGAAGATAATAAAAAATTCCATACACATATTACCTTGGGAAAAATTAGAACTTGGGAATGGAAGAGAATTGAACCAGAAGAAAGACCTGATATAGTAGAAGAAACAAATTTAGATTTTGAAGTAAATTCAATAGAGGTTATGGAGAGTACGCCTAAAAGAACTGGAGCAGAATATAATACTCTGCTATCAGTTAAACTTAATTAATATGAACATTCATTTTATTGGTGTAGGGGGAATTGGTATTTCTGCTTTAGCTCAGTATTTTTTATCAAATGGCCATAAAGTTAGTGGCTCTGATTTAGTTTCTTCAGAAATAACTGAATTGTTAAAAAA
>CAYUWK010000015.1:0-3236 GCA_964448435.1 uncultured Candidatus Saccharibacteria bacterium | reverse complement strand
AAATTAAAAGAATTTAATAATTCTAATTTTAGAAAAGGTAAAAGCAAATATTTAATAATAGAAGCAGATGAATGGAAAGCATCTTTTTTAAATTATTTTCCACAAATTATTGCTCTAACAAATATTGAAGAAGAACATCTTGATTATTACAAGGACATAAAACATATTTTGAGAACTTATCAAGAATATATTAGCCATTCAGATAAAGGAACTTTAATAATAAATGGAAAGGATAAAAATATTAAAAAATTAGTTTTTGATTCTCGTTTTTCAATTTTTGATTTTCAATCTTTAAAATTAAAGTATGGTAAAAAACTAAAGCAAATTCTTAAAATACCAGGAGAACACAACATTTCAAATGCTTTAATAGCATTAAATATAGCTCATATTTTAAAAATTTCTGATAAAGTTTCTTACAAATCACTATCAAAATATAAAGGTACTTGGCGTCGTTTTGAAGAATATGAACTGAAAATTGGAAATTTTAAATTAAAAATTATCTCTGATTATGCTCACCATCCAACAGAAATTGACGTAACATTAAAAGCAGTAAGAGAAAAATTTCCCAATAAAAAAATCTGGTGCATTTTTCAACCACATCAATATCAAAGAACATTTTATTTGTTTAAAAACTTTATTAAAACATTTAAACAAGCCATAAATATATCAGGCATCAATAAAATAATTATTACTGACATATATGATGTTGCGGGAAGAGAAAAAAAGAGTATCAAAAATAAAATTAATTCTGAAAAGTTAATAAAAGAAATTAATAATCCTTTAGCAATCTATTTGCCTAAAAATAAAATAAAAAATTATATAAAGAAGCATGCCAAAGGGAAAGAAATAATAATAATAATGGGAGCAGGAGATATTTATAAAGTTCTTAACAATTGACTTCTTAAAAATAAACACTTAGAATAGATTAAAGGTTAAATTAAATAATTATAATAAAAAATCATGGAAATTTTAATATTATTATTTTGGATCGTTGCAATCACAGGAGTAGTTGGTTTAATTTTTTGGTTTGCTAAGCCCAAAAGTAAAAAACCAGTAGAAAAAGAAATTTTTTCAGCTCCTTTAGATACACCAGAAGAACCAAAGGTTCAGCCTGAAATGCCAAAACAAGAGAATGAAGGGGTAGAAGATGAAGAAACAGAGGAAGAATACAAAGAAGAGTAAAATATATTTATTATAGTTAGAAACCGCGGATTAATTTACGCGGTTTTTATTTTAACTGAATAAAGTTGCTTTCAAGCAAAAAATCAATTAGAATAAAGTAATTAAGTCTCAAAATATGACTATAAACACTGATTCTAAAAAAATAAAAGAAATACTAGAAAGGGGAGTAGAACAAGTTATTAATAAAAATAATTTATTAAAAAAACTTAAGTCTGGGAAAAAACTAAGAATTAAGCTTGGAGTTGATCCTACAGGTCCTAAAATGCATATTGGAAGAGCTATTCAACTTTGGAAACTTAGAGCATTTCAAAATTTAGGACATCAGATTGTTTTTATTGTTGGAGATTTTACAGGAAAAATTGGAGATGCATCTGACAAGGAATCTATAAGAAAACCATTAACAGACAATGAAATTCAGAAGAATTTAAAAGATTATAAAAAACAAATTGGAAAAATTCTAGATATGAAAAAGGTTGAGTTTCATTATAATTCAGAATGGTCAAAGAAATTAAAACTTGATGATTTTCTTTCCATAGCTATGAATTTTACAGCACAACAAATGATTCAACGTAGAAATTTTAAAGAAAGATGGGATAGCGGTAAACCGATTGGGATACACGAATTGACCTATCCAATACTTCAAGGATATGATTCCGTAATGATAAAAGCAGATGTTGAAATAGGTGGATATGATCAATTGTTTAATTTAAAAACTGGACGAGACATGCAAAGAATATTCAAACAAAAACCTCAAAACATTATGGTTTCTAAAATGTTATATGGTTTAGATAATAGAAAAATGTCAACCAGTTGGGGAAATGTTATAAATATATTAGATAAAGCGGAAGATATGTATGGAAAAATTATGTCAATGAAAGATGAGTTAATATTACATTATTTTGAATTAACTACTCAACTTCCTTTAGCTGAAATAAAAAAAATAGAAAAAGCATTAAAGAAAAAAGAAATGAATCCTAAGGATGCTAAGAATATTTTAGCTAAAGAGATTATTAGTATTTATCATAATAAAAAAGCAGGAGAAAATGCTGAAAAAAAGTTTAATCGTGTTTTTAAAGAGAATAAAATACCTTTAAAAATTCCTATTTTTAAAACTTCAAAAAAATCTTTCTTTATTCTTGATTTACTTTCAGAAACAAAATTATGTTCATCAAAGAAAGAAGCTAAAAGATTAATAATGCAAGGCGGAGTAAGTATAGATAATGAAAAAATTAAAGATTGGCAAAAAAATGTTAAATTAAAAAATAATATTGTATTAAAGGTTGGAAAAAGAAAATTTGTTAAAATAATCATTAAATAACCTATGAAAAGAATTTTTATAAATGAAACAATAGAACATATTAATAAAAAAGTTAGATTATCTGGGTGGGTAGACTCTCGTAGAGATCATGGAAAAATTATCTTTATTGATTTAAGAGATAAAACTGGAATAGCTCAAATAGTGTTTTCTAATGATTTAGACCCTAAAATGTATAAAATTGCTGAAAGCTTAAGACCAGAATGGGTTATCAATATAATTGGAACTGTTAAAGAGAGACCGGAATCAATGAGAAACGAGAAAATCAAAACAGGAAAAATAGAAATAAAAGCTGAAGAAATTAATATCTATAATAAAGCTGAAACATTGCCTTTTCCAATTCAAACTGATGGATATGAAATAGATGAAGAAAAAAGATTAAAATATCGTTACTTAGATTTGAGAAGAAAAAGATTGCAAAAGAATTTAAAGATGAGACAAGAGGTTATTTATTTTGCCAGAACATATCTTAAAGAAAAAGGCTTTACTGAAATAGAAACACCTCTCTTAACTAAGTCTACACCTGAGGGAGCTCGTGATTTTTTAGTTCCTGCAAGATTACAATCTGGAAAATTTTATGCTTTACCTCAATCTCCCCAACAATATAAACAACTTTTAATGGTTGCTGGGTTAGAAAGATATTTTCAAATAGCTAGATGTCTTAGAGATGAAGATCCTAGATCTGATAGACAAGCAGAACATACTCAATTAGATATTGAAATGTCTTTTATAGAGACAG
>CAYUWK010000014.1:3533-8049 GCA_964448435.1 uncultured Candidatus Saccharibacteria bacterium | reverse complement strand
CCTGATGCCCAATCACGAGCAAAAAATCCTTGTTTAAGTAAATTTCTATATTCCCAAAAACTTTTTCTTTCTTTTCTTTCTTTCTCTATTTTTACAAACCATGAAACTAAGTTTTTTATGTCTTCTTTTTTAAGTTCAGCTTGCACTAAAATCTTTTGGAAATAAGAACTATTTTCAGCAAAGCTAATTAAAATATCACCAGTACTTACACTTTCTTTAATTTTTTTCTCTGCTATCTCTACTGCTTTTAATATTATTTTTTGTCCAGTTTTATTAAGTTGATCTTTTAAAATTTCTTTTTCTAATTTTTTTTCTATTTGGACAATATTTAAATTCATTCTATTAAAAACAAAACTCGTTTCTTTGCTTTTATTTTTTAAAAGAAAATAAAGTAAAATTTCTTCTGAAAAGTTTTTTATTTTTCTTTTCTTAGCAAAACTATTAACTTTTGATAAAACTATTGAACCATTATAATCTAAATTATATTTTCCCTTTTTCCCCCTAATTCTTTGGTTTATAAAACTATTAATTACAAAAAATGAAATAGATAAACCAATACATGAAATTATTATTCCTAAAATATAGTTAGCTGTTAAAAATCTGATACCTACATAGAACAATATAATCAATAGGATGGGTAAAAAGATCCAAACAAAAATAAAAATTATTCCTAAGAAAAAAATAAAGATCTCAAAAATAAGACCTATTAATATTATGACTATTCTAACAATAGCTCCTAAAATTCTAGAAGCTAAGTTAAAAGTGAATGTTTCAAAATATCTTTTAAAATCAAATCCCCTGCCATAAGAATCTTTATATTTTCTCCAGGGAGCAAAAAGAGTTTTGAGTAAAAAGAATATCGAAAAATATTTGAAGTTAAAAAGTAAAAAATTTCTAAAAGCCATTAAAATATCTTTTGGTATCTTTAAGAAATGCCAAAATAGATATTCAGAAAGTATATTTTTAATTAAAATATTCTTCATTATTCTCCTTTTAATAAATTAACACCTATAATTGCTAATTTTCCACCACCTAACATTAATATCATCATAAATATCCACCAAGCTCCTAAATTAAAGAATTTAAACATTGACTCTTGCGGAATTATTTGCCCAATTTGATCTTTAATTATTTGTTGTATCTGTTCTTCCATGGGTAAATTAAGATTTATTTTAGTATCTGCTAAAGATGTTCCTTCAATTGTTTTTGACGTAAAAACTTCATATACAGGTATTTGACCTGTAAAAATTTGATAAGAAGTCCAAATTCCCCAAACGATCACTAGAATACCTATTATTAAGATAATCCAACCAAATATTTTTTTCATATTTTTATAAGTCGTGGGCAATGCAGGATTTGAACCTGCGACCTTCCGCATGTGAAGCGGACACTCTACCCCTGAGCTAATTGCCCCCTTTGTTAATTGTTTCATTTTAACATTTTTAGATTTATAATAGAATAGATTAAATAAACAGTTAGATTTTATGAAAAATTTTCAATTCTATTCTAATCCTAATTCTGGCGATAGAATTTACGATACCTTTTGCTTTGAACCAGAAAATAAAAAAGAGGAAAAACTTGGTAATCTTTATATGGCTGGGATAACAGATAAAAATAGTTCTACTTTATCTTATTTGGCCGAAAAGATAAAAAATGAATATTATAAAAATTACGAAGGTTCTCCAATTGATAATTTTAAAAAAAGTTTGCAAAAAGCAAACGAATTTTTATTGTCTCAAAGAACAGAAAATAAAGTAGGATGGTTGGACGATTTAGATTTTGTTATTCTCACAATAAGTTCAGATTTTCATATGAACTTTGTAAAAATTGGAAAATTAAAAACTTTTGTTTTAAAAAGTGATGAAATTTTGAATATAGGAGAGCAAAGAGAGCAAACTAATTCAGATAACCTTTTCCGAAATATTATTACTGGAGAATTACTAGAAGGGAATAAGATATTAATAACTAATGAAAATGTTTTTGATTTATTAGAAAAAAACAATACCTTAGAGAGATTAACAAGATGTAGTATTAAATCAATCAATCCTATTTTTAATTCCCAAAAAGAACTTTTAAAGAATATATTTGGCTTTTGTCTTTTAACTGTTTTAGCTCCTAACAAAAGAAAATTTATTAGAATTTCTTTCCCTCGGATTAATCTTCCCAAAATTTCTCTTCCTAAAACTAATTATTCCTTTTTAGATAAATTAATTCCATTAAAAATAAAAATCAGACTTAAAAAGAGTTTTATTTCTATTTTAATTTTAATAATATTACTAATTTTAGGATCTCTGCTTTTTTAAAAAAACTCAATATAAAACAGCACTACAAAATAGTGCTGTTTTAATTCTCTTTTAAATATTATTTCAATTCAACTTTTGCTCCAGCTGCTTCAAATTTCTTCTTTATTTCTTCTGCTTCATCTTTCTTAACATTTTCTTTTATCATCTGAGGTTCTTTTTCAGCTGCATCAACCAAGTCTTTTGATTCTTTCAACCCTTTAGCCATAACATCTCTTACTGCTTTTATTACCTCAATCTTTTTATCACCAATACCTGTTAATTGTATGTCAAATGCTGATTTCTCTCCTCCTTCTTGCCCACCTGCAGGAGATGCACCAGCAACTTGGATAGCTACAGGAGCTGCAGCAGAAACACCAAATTTCTTTTCTAAGATTTTGACTAATTCTGCTAAATCAATAACAGCCATTTTTTCAATTTCCTCAACAAGTTTTTTAAACTTTGCTGGAACTTCAACTTCTTTTTCTTCTTTGTCTGCAGGAGTAGATTTTTCTTCCTTTGTCTCTACTGGAGCAGATTTTTCTTCTTTTTTAACTTCTTCAGCAGGAGTAGAACTTGTTTCTTCTTTTTTTTCTTCTGTCATATTTTTTATTAAATTAATTATTAAGTGACCTTTATTTTATTTAACACATAAACAAAATTTCTTAAGTTTGCTTTCAAAACATTTGTAAAATTGCTTACTGGTGCATTCAAAGTAAATAATAACTTTGCATAAAGCTCTTGTTTTGAAGGCAATAAAGCTAAGCTAGTAACTTCCTCAATCGTTAAAAAATCATAATTTTCATTCTTGACCATACCTCCTAAAATTTTTAAACTTTCATTTTTTTCAGAAAACTGATGAACAATTTTTGCTGGTATAATTTCATCATTAAGTCCAAAAACTAATGCTAATTCCCCCTCCATATTATTAACCTCTTTCTTTATCTCGGTTAATTTTAAAGAATCAAAAACTAATCCTAATAATGTTTTTTTAGTTACTTTTAAAAAACATCCTGCTTCTTTTAAGCTATCTCTTAACCCAAAAAGATCTTGAGCATTTAATCCTTGAAAATCAATAAAAACTACAGCTTTTTGATCTTTTAAGCTTTTTTCTAAATCTTGTATAATTTCTTTTTTTTGTAATTTTGTTTTAGCCATATAAATAAAAAATCTGTGGAAACCACAGACAATAATTTAAATATTCCTAAACAGGATTTATTTCTTTTATAGAAACCTGTTGTCTATGGATATTGTTTATATTAATCTATATTTATTTTTTTGTCAAATTATTATTCTAAAAGACTTACTATTGTTTCTCCAAATCTCCTAGCTGCTTCTGGCCCATTAGCAGTTATAATATTTTTATCTTTGACAACTTGACTATTTTCATAAACAGCTTTACCTTGTTCTAGGATTTTAACTGCAGATTTATCCAAAGGAGAAGACCAAACAGTTGCTTTTTTACCTGATAAAACTCCTGCTTTAGCTAAAATAGCAGGACCTATGCAAATTGCTCCTAAAACTTTATTTTTAGAAACTGTATCTTTTGCTATTTTTAAACAAGTTTCATTTTCTAGATATGCTAATGCCCCTGACCCTCCAGCAAAAATTATCGCATCAAACTTATCTACATCAACATCTTCTAAAATTATATCTATGGTTACTTCTCCTCCATAAGTTCCAATTGCCTTTCCTAGTTGAGAGCTTACCGTAGTTATTTTATTACCTCCCATTTCTAAGACTTGCTTGGGAATAAAATATTCTTCATCCCTAAAGTTATTAAAAGCAATTATTATCGCTATTTTTTTTGCCATATGTTTTTATTTAAATAAATATTTTACTCTGGCAATATTATGCTCTTCTAGATTTTTACTAAATATTGTTTCTCCTTTCGGCGTTGATAAATAATACCAGAATTCACTATCTTCAGGATAAATGCTTGCTAGAATACTGTCAAGCCCAGGATTACAAATTGGTCCTAAAGGTAACCCTCTATATTTGTAAGTATTATATGGAGAATCAATTTTAACATCTTGCTTAAAGCCATTAGACTCTTTCTTTCCTGTTATATAAATTATTGTAGCATCAACTTGTAAGGCAACTTTATTTCTTAATCTTTTCCAAAGAATACCCGAAACAATCTTTTTATCCTCAATACTTCTCACTTCTTTTTCTAGAAGTGAAGCCATTATTATCACTTCAAAAATACTTTTATCTTGTTTAACAATTTCCTCTTG
>CAYUWK010000014.1:1563-3433 GCA_964448435.1 uncultured Candidatus Saccharibacteria bacterium | reverse complement strand
AAGCCATTATTATCACTTCAAAAATACTTTTATCTTGTTTAACAATTTCCTCTTGTAAATCAGAGTTTAATTTCTCATTAAAATTTCTTAATGCTTTTTTTATTATTTCTTCTATAGATTCATTATTAACTAATCCTTGCTTCCCTATTTCATATGTGTCAGGAAAAAGATATCCTTCTAGCCCTAGATTCTTAGGCTTATCTTTTAAAAAACCAAATTCATCTGAAAAATCCTTGGGTAGAGGCAGATCTTTTATTTTAGAATAATCGACTAATGGAAAACCAGTAATTTCAAAGATCTCTTCTGCTTGAAACATTCCTTTGTTTTCAAAATACCAAGCAATATCTCTTATATCCCAACCCTCAATTATGGTAATTTTTTCCTTAATTGTCTCTCCTTTAATAAATTTCTTGGCAATTTCTGAAATTGGTTGGGAACAAGAAATAACATATTTTCCTGCTTTTATTTTTTTAGAATCACCTTTTAAAAATACATATAAAAAGAAAAAGTTCTTATTTTTAATAAGTTCTTGGTTTTCTAAATTAGTAACAATTTCTTTTATGCTCTCGCCTTTTTCAATTAAAAAGATTTGTTCTGCTCCAGAACTATCTTTACATAAATAAATCCCCTGCCCGATATAAAATAAAGAACAAAGGATAAAAAGGAAAAAACAAAATATATAAATCTTTTTATTCATACCTTCTTAATGCTTCAACTGGTTTTAATCTTGCTGCTTTTCTAGCCGGGAAAAAACCAGCAATACAACCAGTCAAAACTGAAAAAACTAAACCAAATAAAACTAAACTTGGAGATACGGAAATGGAAAAGTAAAATACAGGATTAGATTGAGTATATAATTCAATAATCTTTGCACAAATAATTCCTAAAATTATACCTCCAGCGCCTCCGACTAAACCAATAATTCCAGCTTCAGTTAAAAAGATTATTAAAACAGCTGAATTCTTAGCCCCAATTGCTTTCATAGTACCTATTTCTCTTGTTCTCTCTCTAATAGAAGTAAACATTGTATTTGTTATGCCAATTCCACCAACAAGAATAGCAATACTAGAAAAAAGTATAATAGCAGATTGAATAATTCCTAAAATACTATTTGTTACTCCAATCAGCTTTTCAGAAGTAATAACTGCAAAATCAGTTGTATTTTCTCCCGCAATTCTTTTCCTTGTTTTTTGAAGACTTTCCTTTATGTTGTTTGCCACTTCATCTGGAATTAACCCTTCTTCAATCATTACCATAGCTACTCTAGCTGAACCCTTTTTTTCTCCTGTTAAGTCTTGATAAAGGCCTATGTCTAAATAAATGTTACTATCGTCTGATTTATTTCCTAGAGAATTTAATATTCCTGCTATCTTAAATTTTCTTCCTTTCATTATTATTTCCTGACCTACTTTGACTTTTGTTCCAAACACATCAATGGCCCATTGTTTACCAACTGCAACTTCCTTTCTCCCAGAGATAGGCCATTCGCCATCAAATAAATTCCAACCTTGATATCTTTCCAAAAGATCTAAACTTTCATCCCAGGGTAATCCAGTTAAAAATACCATTTTTGCTTCTTCTTTGTATCTAGCTACAATTCCTCTATAAGACATAATTAAAACATCTTTGACTCCTTTTGTTTTTTCTATAGCAGCAATATCTTGTTTTTCTAATACTTCGCCTCCAACCATCATCCCCATTATGTTTTCTTCGCTTCCTGGCATAACCATAATCATGTCTCCGCCCATTGCTTCCATTTGTTGATTGATTGCTTCTTTAACTCCCTGGCTTAATGAAAGTAAACTAACAATTAAAAAAATACCAATAACAATACCTAAAATTGTCAACCAACTTCTTAATGACCTGGTTC
>CAYUWK010000014.1:0-1463 GCA_964448435.1 uncultured Candidatus Saccharibacteria bacterium | reverse complement strand
AAAATACCAATAACAATACCTAAAATTGTCAACCAACTTCTTAATGACCTGGTTCGTAAATTCCTTAAGGCTATTTTAAAATATTCGTTTATTTGTTCCATAAAATTCCTTCTTCTTGTTTATGATTAACAATTATTTCACCGTCTTTGATATTAACTATCTTTTCACTATATTCGGCAATATGAGGATCATGAGTTACTACAATAATAGTTTTACCTTCTCTTTTATGAAAATCTGTTAAAATCTCCATTATCTTCTTCCCCGTAGTTGAATCTAAGTTACCAGTAGGTTCATCAGCAATAACTAATTCTGGATCATTGGCAAAAGCTCTAGCAATGGCAATTCTTTGACGTTCTCCACCAGAAAGTTCAGCTGGTTGATGATAAATTCTTGCTCCTAGCCCAACCGATACCAAGAGATCATGTGCTCTTTTTTTTCTTTGTTCAATAGGAGTTCCCTGGAAGATCATAGGCATCATTACATTTTCCAAAGCATCAAGATTAGGCAAAAGATTGAATTCTTGAAAAACAAAGCCAATAGTTTTTCCCCTAAGTTGAGATAATTCATCTTCGGAAAGTAAAGAAGTATCTTTATTTTTTAAAAATACTTTACCTTTAGTCGGAGAATCTAAACATCCTATGATATTTAAAAGTGTAGATTTACCAGAACCAGAAGCTCCCATAATAGTTACAAAATCACCTGGATTAACATCCAAATTTACATTTTTAAGAGCAATTAATTCAACTTTCCCTAATTGATAAACTTTCCAAGTATTTTCTAATTTTATTATTTTTTCTGTTATCATCTTATAATTACTTTTTCTCCTTCTAATAGACCTGAAATAATTTCTACCATATTATCATTTGTTTCCTGTAAGCCAATTTCTATTTGTCTTTCTTCAATTTTATTTTCATCTTCTAAAACCTCAACTGTTACTGTTCCATTTTCTTTTTGGATTGCATCTTCCGGAACAATCAATATATTTTCTCTAGAATCAGTATTAATAACTAAATCAGCTGTCATGCCTGGTTTAGCTTGGTCTATTATGTTTTCAAAATTAATATTTATTTTATAATAGACTACTCCATCGATTAGTTGTTGAGCTGGATTAATAGAAATAACATTACCTTTAAAAATTTGATCTGGGAAAGCAACTAGAGAGATATCAACTGAATTGCCTATGTTTATCTTTACTATATCTTCTTCGTAAATATTTACTTCTATCTGAAACGGATCATCTGGTAAAAAAACAATCATTTCACTGCCTGACAATGCCATTTCTGCTGTTCTTTTTTTAATGTCTGTTATTTGACCGTCAACTGGAGCATAAAGATATGATTCTTGAATTTGATTTTCTAAATATTTAACTTGAGATTCTGCTTTGGCAAGTTGAGCCTCATATAAATCTAAATCTGTTTTTTGAGGAGCAGCAGTAATAATATTTAATTCATTCTGAGCTGTTT
>CAYUWK010000013.1:0-8672 GCA_964448435.1 uncultured Candidatus Saccharibacteria bacterium | reverse complement strand
TCGTTTTTGTAAAAATTCTAGGAAGCACCCCTTTTAATTGTTTCGGATTTTCATTCTCAATTGCCTCCATTGCTTCGTCAATGTACTTTCCAATTTCAGCATGCATGGCATGATTTCTTAAAAATTCCCAACGAGCATTTTGAGGAATATAAAAAATACCTTCACTTTTATATTGATCTTTATCGTTAAGAATAAATTTTCTATTGCTTTCTTTGAGGATATAATAATCTTGGTTTTTAGAATCACCTGTCCATTGCTTTAACTGAGATTGTCTTTGATAGAAAGAGTCTGAAACATACTTTAAAAATAAAAGTCCGAGAACAATATATTTGTACTCGGATGGATCAATATTTCCACGTAACTTATCGGCCGCCTTCCAGAGTTCTTTTTCAAAACTTAAATCCTTAGCACTTTTTGGTTTGAGTGTTTTTAATTGATGAACAGCCTCATCTTTTGCCACCTGTATTCTTTTCAAAATATCATTAGGAAGCGTTTTTATTTCATATAAAAAACTTTTTCCAACTTCCTTAACTCGAATTTCAGTTCTTTTTTTAAGCATTTTTTGGACTCCTTGTCGGCTAATACCTAAAATACGAACTAAATCAGTTGTAGAAATGTATTTTTCAATTTTCATACTCTCATTATACCAAAATAAAAAAGGTTGTCAAGTGGTAACCGTTTTTTAAGTTATAAGCATTCTCTTTTTTAATAAAGAATATGACTTCAAATTAATTTCTTTTCTTTGAAACTAAAAACTTTAGTTTTGGTGATGATAATATGGTCTAAAACATCTATCCCCATTATTTTACCAGCCTCTACTATTCTCTTGGTAATCTCTAAGTCATCTTGAGAAGCCTCTGGATCTCCAGAGGGATGATTATGGACTAAAATAACTGAAGCGGCATTATGTTCTAATGCTCCTTTAAAAATTTCTCTTGGATGAACTAAATTAGCATTAAGAGTGCCTACAAACATTGGTTTTTTATAAATCATTTCATTCCTCGCATTAAGATAAATAACCATTAAATGCTCCCTAGTTTTATTCCTCATATAAACTGCTTGAGCGACTACATCCTTGACCGAACTAATAATTGGTAATGTTTCATCCTGAATCTTTAAGGCTCTTTTGATTAACTCTTGAGCAGCCAAAAGTGTACAGGCTTTGGCTGAACCAATGCCTTTAATTTTAGATAATTTTTTATAATCCAATTGTAATAATCTTTTTTTAGAATGTTTCTTTAAAATCTGCCTAGAGACTTCAATAACATTCTTCCCTTTTATCCCAGTTCCTAAAAGAATTGCTAAAAGTTCCTCATCTTTCAAATTTTGAGAACCTTTAGCGATTAATTTCTCTCTTGGTCGTTCAATTTTTGATAAATCTTTTATTTTCATCTTATTTCTGAAACAATTTCAGGTATTTAGAAAACATAAATAACCGATTCCTCTTAAATCCGGTAATTTCTTTAAAAATCCCAATGTTCTCAAATTGCTTTGCCAATGTACTTGCCGAAGGATAAGTTATTTCTAATCTCTCTGCTATTTGTTTGGTATTTAAAATGGGTTGAGAATATAAATGTTTTAGCAATTCTTGTCCCTTTTTTGCTCTTTTGCCAAGAGAGATGATATTTTGTTCGCAGTCGCGCCTTAAAGCAATAATTTTTTCAAATGTCAATTTGCTGTTTTTTGCTGTTTGAGTAACGCCAACCAAAAAAAACTTAAGCCAGTGTTCTAAATCATTGGAACTTCTTACAATAGTAAGTGAATCATAATAAGTATTTTTGTTTCTTTCAAAAAAATCCGATAAATAAAGTGTTGGCTTTGAAAGAATACCCTGTGATACAAGATATAAAGTAATAAATAATCGGCCAATACGACCATTGCCATCTAAGAATGGGTGTATCGTTTCAAATTGATAATGGCTAATAGCAATTTTAATTAAATGAGGCATGTCAATATTCTTATTGTGCCAAAACTTTTCAAGATCACTTAAGAGTTCCTGCACTTCGCTAGGATGCGGTGGAATAAATACAGCATCTTTTAGTGTCGCGCCTCCAATCCAGTTTTGACTGGTGCGGATTTCTCCAGGGTTCTTATGTTTACCGCGCACGCTGTTTAATAAAATTTTATGAGTGTCTTTAAGAAGTCGCATTGAAAGCGGAAGTTTTTCTAATTCAGTAATTGCAAAATCCATTGCCCTTGTGTAGTTTTGAACTTCTGCCCAATCATCTCTTCTTTCGGGATCTACTTCTTCCTTAGGTAAAAGTGCCTCATCCATCCCTGTTTTAGTCCCCTCAATCCTACTGGATGTTGTGGCCTCTTTAAAAATGTGCATGCGGATAAAAAAATCTACATCAGGCACAAGTGAAGAATAAGCATTCAACTCTCCTAAATATCTTGTTGCTTCTTCGAGCAATACATTAATTTTAGGATCTGACCATTTAAACTCCACATTAATTAAAGATGGAGAAAAGCTCCTATATTCGTATTGTTGCTTATATTCACCTGATTTGAATGTTGAGTTTTTCATAATAGTTAATTTTATATATAGATATTTATATTTAAAGTTTAGCACTCAACTTTACATAAGTCAAACCCATATTAAAAGTTAAGATGATGTCTTTTCCTGCCCGTCCTATTATTTTTGGGCATTGGTTTAAAATTTTACTTAATAAACGGATTTTCCATCTCAAAAACTATTTTCGGGGTTTGGTTATTAATAACATCCTCGGAAAAATTATATTTTTTGCTATATATAGTGTCAGTTGAACAAAATAAAGCTTCTTTATAATTGAACCCAAGTTTTTCAGCCACATATCTAACTGATTCTTCTGACTCCCCTTCAATCTCCACATATGGCTCTAGAAATGGCCATTCATCAATTGTAACCTCAACACCGTCTATCCCCCACAATTCTCTCTTATTCTCCTGATAAGCCTTCTTTCGACAACCTAAAAGAGTTAAAAGCTCTTCTGCTTTTTCTAAGCTGTCAACTTTTAAACAAATTTCCTTTTGACTTTTGATCCCCGTGCCATCAACAATCTTTAAACTCATGGTAATCTTATCTCCCTCATCTCTAACTCTTGCCCATCCTCCTTTTATTTTACATTCCTTGGGAAGACTAAAAACAATCCTTTTCTGCAAAAATTCAGGACGAATTAGTTTCCCTCCTATTTCTCCTAGTCTTTCTCTTATATCCTGCTTATCAATATTTATAAATGTAGCTTCGTATTCTATTTTCATTAATTTTTTATTATTTATAATATTTATTGTTTGGTATGAGTTAAAAGATCTAAGGGGTAAGACTTGCCTGCAAAATAATCTTTAACCATCTTTTTTATATCCACATCTCTTAATGTATCCATGTCCATCTGATATATTTCTTCCGGACTAAACCACTTAGTTTCTGAGACATCATCATGGAATTCCCCTGTTTCATGGTCAGATATCTTGCCAATAAAAATGATTTTAATGCTGTGTGAAGTAATACCAAATTTTTGTTTTAAAAATTCCTTGAAGAAAGAATAAACTCCCAGAATGTGCGTTGGTTCAAAGTCAAAGCATGTTTCTTCTTTTATTTCTCTTTTTACGGCTTCCAGAGGATTTTCCCCTAATTCAATCCAACCAGCAGGATGACTCCACATTCCCTTGGCTATTTCTTTGGTTTCTTTAACTAAAAGTATTTTACCATTTCTCTCTAATATGGCTCCAACTACTCCGAATGTTTGTGTAAGCACTTTTTTGGTCATTTTTGTAGTTTATTTAAGCTTCTTTAATTTTAACTCTTTTTAAGAGGTTCGTCTAATTACTGATCAATAATTCTCAAAATGAAAAATGGATATTTATTTTACTAAATATCCATCTTTTAAAAGACTTTCTATAATCTTTTTTGATATAGCTGTTAAATTGATCTTTTTAAGGAAATTGATATCCGAAAAGATCGTTTCTTTTATCTCAGCACCTGGTTCAATTCCCCCCGTGATCCCAGCAAAAAAAGTGCTAACTCTTCCCTCTGTTTTGCTATGAGGTGTTATCCCTTTAAATACTTTATAAGGAATAAGTTTTAAAATCTTAACTTTAGGAAGTTCTTCCCCGCTTTCTCTCATAGCAGCTTTTTTCTTAGACTCTCCATCTTCTACTTTTCCCCCAGGAAATGTCCAGACATCTCCCTCGCGGATTCTAGTTAATAAGAAATACTTTTTATCAATAATTACTATTATGTTTACAATTTCTTTCATTTTTTAACACCTCCTTTCAAATTTTTAAATAAATAATATCGTTTAAAATATAATAACTGTTTATATTATATCATATCTTATTAAATTGTCAACAATTTAACTCCTGTTTTGCCTAATTAAAAATCCCTTAACTGAGTCAAGAGATAAAAACTCTTATTTTTGGCAATAAGGACAATATCTGGTTCCCCTCCCGGCAACTTTTATCTTTTTAATCTTTTCTTTGCCACATCTAGAACATTTTTGACCTTCTTTTTTATATACTTTTAAAAACTTTATAAACTTACCCTTACGTCCTCCAGCATCCACATAGTTATTGAAAGTTGTCCCCCTGTGCTTAACAGATAAATTTAAAATATCTTTTATCGCTTGATATAATTTCTTAATCTCTTTTGAAGTAAGATTATTTATCTTTCTAAATGGTAAAATATGGGCTCTAAAAAGACTTTCATCAGTATAGATATTTCCCAGTCCTGCTATATACTTTTGATTTAACAAAAAAGCTTTAATATTCCCTTTTCTTTTTTTTAATAATTTTTTAAAACTTAATAAATTAAATTCCGCATAAAGGGGATTTAAACCTAATTTATCTCGAACTTGTTTTAATTCTTTAGAATTAACTATCTGCCAAAATCCAAACTGGCGTTGATCATTGTAAAATAATTTAGAATTATCTTGAAAATAAATTATTAAATGCGTTTGTTTGTTTGGCAAATCAAGGCTCTCTTCTTCTGTACTATGCCCTCCAGCTATTACTTTCTTTTTATCTATATAAATTATTTGTCCAGTCATGCGTAAATGAACAACAAGATATTCGCCTTCTCGAGATAATTGGACAATAATATATTTCCCCCATCGAGAAATCTTTTGAAAACTAATGTTTTTTAAAACAGTACAAAAGTCTCTATCATCACATTTAGCAATTTTAGGCAAACGAATTTCCACTCTCTTAATCTTTTTATTAAGAATTGTTTTATTTAAATCATCAACAATTGTTTGTACTTCTGGTAATTCTGGCATAATTTTATGCTTTATGTTTTTATTGTAACATTTTATAAATTATTTTTAATAAAAAATAGTGAATGACTAATAATCATTCACTATTTATATTTTAAATGGAGCCCCTGAGAGGATTCGAACCCTTCCTTTCGCAATCAAAGCGAACGCTCTACCCAGCTGAGCTACAGGGGCCCAATTTTTTAAAAGTACAATTTATAAAACAACATTACTATTTTTAAAAAAATTTATCAATAGATAAACAATTATTTAAAAATTAAACCCTGTGATGAGATAAAACGCTCCGTTTACTAAAGGAATTATTACTGGAAAAAAGAAAAATATAAATATTAATAAAATAAATAACTGATATTGAGATAAAAATGCTTTTAAGTTATTAAATCTTTCTGGTAAAAAAGTAAAAAGAATATGTGAGCCGTCTAAAGGAGGAATTGGCAATAAATTAAAAATAGCTAAAATAAGATTTATCCAAACTATATAACTAAAAATAGTTATTAAATTTATTGCAATTTGATAAGAAAATAAATAAGGAATAAATCTTAAGCTTATTCCAAAAATTAAAGCAACCAAAATATTTGCCAATGGTCCTGCAAAAGCAACTTTAGCCTGGCCATAAACTTTATCTTTTAGATTATAAGGATTTATGGGAACGGGTTTGGCCCATCCAAAGATTATACCTGCTTGCGAAATAATTAAGAATAAGGGTACCAGGATTGAACCAATTGGGTCTAAATGACTTATAGGATTCAAAGTTAAACGACCAGCCAATTTAGCTGTTGGATCTCCTAGATAATCAGCCATTAACCCATGAGCTACCTCGTGGATAATAACAGAGAAAAGAAAAATTAAGATTATAAAGATTAATATTATTTCCATTGCAATTTTTTTAAAAATATATTATGATAATATTTGTATAATATCAATTAAGTTATTATACTTTTATATTATATCAATATGTCTAGAGTTTGCCAAATTTGTGGTAAAAAATCAATAATGAAAAGAAAGCTAAATAAGCTTAGAGGGAAATACAACCCTACTCCTAAAAAAAGAAAATATCCAAATCTTCAATGGGTTACTCTTCCTGATGGCAAAAAAGTGAAAGCATGTACAAAATGTATAAAAACACTATCTAAAAAGAAATAAAATATAATCTCAAATAAATAAAATATCGCACTATACCGAGTGCGGTTTTTTAATTAAAAGCCCTATTATTAATCCATTAATCTCAGAATTGATCTAAGACGGGAATCTCTTACTAAACATTATATTTAGTAAATATAAATCCCTATAAGAAGTGTTTGTCTAAGAATTTGTATGGACAACAATAGGACTTGTATCTCTATTATATAATTTTTGAAAACTACTTGTCAATCTTTACTAAAGATTCAATGCTTTTACCATCTGTTTTATCAAAGAAACTAAAACTGGCGCTGCTAGTAAGCTATAAGAAGGCACTCCTTCGTCGTCCAATATTTGCCAAGGTTTTTCAATTATATCTACTTTAGATTTTTCTGGAATCCACTTATAACTATATTCTGGGGTAATTTCATAATCATCAACATATTCAAGGGCTTTTTCTACTGGAATACAATTTCTTAAAAGAATTTTAGGAATTCCATATAATGAAAATGCTTTCTCAATTAATTCACCATCTGTTTTTAATCTTTCTTTAATAGGTTCATTCCCTAACTCATCCCCTTCTTTTGAAACCATTCTTGCCCCATTACAATCAGGATTATCACATATCAAATGAAATTCACCAGTTTCTTTATCATATTCTTGTTTTAAAGTAGGAAGCAATTTTAGATTTCTGGAAGTTTGGCATTTAGGACAAATTCTTCTCCATCTAATTCTTTCGTCAATTACAGACCCTGGAAGATCAATCAGAACAAAAAGATCTGGATCTTCTCTATAACCAATTAATTCACGAAAAAATAATGAATAAGAAACCTGATCTAAACTTCTAGGAAACCCATCAATAAAGAAAGCTTTTCTCCCTCTTTTAGCTATTTCCATTTTAGCTATAGCTAAAACTAATTCAGAAGGTAAAAGGGTTTTAGTACTTCTATTTTCTAAAGCAGAAATTATTTTATCTAAAGATAAGTACCCTCTATAATTTTTTTCTAAAAATGAAATTAGTTCTTTTTTCTTATTTTCGTCTCTGACAACTTCATCTAATTGCCTAACTGCATCACCGAGAGAAAAATGTTCTACTTTGTCTTCTCCTATCACTTCTCTAAACATTTTAGCATAGGTTCCTTTACCAGAATTCTTTTTACCTAAAAGATAAGCAATAAAAGTTTTTTCTTTTAAGTACTCTCTAATTTTCTTAATTTCTTTTCCTGCTTTTAATTCAAAATAAACCTGCCTTTCTTTAGGGTCTGCTAAATTAAATTTTCTATTTATTCCTTCGATTTTAGTTTTAAAAATCGGAAATTGAGCATTTTTCATATTTAAAATATAGTTAATAATATAGTTCTCTAGCAAAAAAGACTTTTATAATTTTGTTTTGACTACAAAGTCTCTTCTTGAAGAAATGATTTTGATGTCTCCGTCTTGGTCTGTCCTTAAAATATTTATACCAAGTTCTTTCAAATTTTTCAAGACCTCTTCATGTGGATGCCCGTAAGCATTATCTCTGCCACATGAAATTATAGCAATATTTGGCAAAACTTTTTCTAAAAATTCTTTAGAAGTGGATGTTTTGCTACCATGATGCCCAACTTTTAAAACATCTGAATAAAGTTCATCTTTCTCAGATATTATTTTCTTTTCGGAAACTTTTGTAGCATCACCTGTAAAAAGAAATGAATTATTCCCAAAATCCAAACGAGCAATAATAGATGTATCATTGCAATTTTTAACTTCTTCTCCTTCTAAGCTTTCCAATGGATAAAGAATGTCTAAGGAAACATTTCCTATTTTTATTTCTTGAGAACTATGAGCAATTATAATTTCGGCATTTTCTTTTTTAATCATTTCTTTCCATTTGCCATATTGAGCTGTATCACGTATAATTCCTGTCCATAAAATTCTTTCAACATCATAGCTTTCTAAAACATTTAAAAGCCCTGTAATATGGTCTTGTTCGGGATGAGTTAAAATAATAAGATCAATTGTTCTATCCCAAAAAGGCATTTCTTCTGCTAGTTTTTCTAAGATCATTGAATCAGGACCACCATCAATTAAAATCTGATTTTGATAAGGTGTTTCAATAAAAATAGAATCTCCCTGTCCAATATCAAAAAATGTTATTTCTAAAGAATCTTGTTTGTTTAAAGAAAAAACAACCTGCCAAACAATTAGATTAATTAAAAATAAAAAAAGAACAATCAAAAAACTTAATTTTTTATGATCTATCATTTACTTTTTATTTAATTCTGCAAGTAATTTTTCAATATTAATACCGTATGTTTCACAAAC
>CAYUWK010000012.1:0-9028 GCA_964448435.1 uncultured Candidatus Saccharibacteria bacterium | reverse complement strand
AGGGAGGGATTCGAACCCCCGTAGGTTAGAAACCGCGAGTTTTACAGACTCGTGCGTTTGACCGCTCCGCCACCTACCCTAATCTTGAGAATAATCTTAACAGAAATTCTCAGTTTATTCAATAATTTTACTATTCTTTTTTCTCCAATGTTCAATTTTTTTATGATCTCCCGATAAAAGAACTTTAGGTATTTTCCAAGAAACTCCTTTTTTAGGTGAGAAAACTTCAGGCCTGGTATACTGCGGATATTCAATAAAACCTTTCTCTTTTGTAATCCTTTCTTTCAATAATCTTGGTTTTCCTATAACCCTAGGAATTAACCTAGATACCGTTTCAATTAATACTAATGCTGGTAGTTCTCCCCCCATTAAAACATAATCTCCTATTGAGACTTCTTCGTCAACAATATGTTTAGCTATTCTTTCATCTACTCCTTCGTATCTTCCAGAAATTAAAATTAATTTATCTAATTTACTAAAACGAGTAGCCATTTTCTGATTAAACTTTTTCCCTCTAGGAGTAAATAAAACTACTTTTGTCTTATTTTGTTTCTTCTTTTTTAAAGCCTTAATTGCTTTATAAATTGGCTCAACTTTCAAAACCATTCCCCTACCACCTCCAAAAGCCTTGTCATCAACCGTTTTATGTTTATCTGAGGTAAAATCCCTAAGATTTAAAACATTAATTTTCACAATCTTATTTTTTTGAGCTTTTCCGATTAAAGATTGCTTTAAATAAGTTTCGAATATTTCAGGGAATAAAGTTATAATATCAAAAATCATATAATAGTAAATGAAAACAGCGCTACTTTTCATAGTAGCACCGCTTTCTCTAGATGTAAACCTTAAATTAAAGGCTTAAATTGTCTAAATCTGTATCTTTTTTCTCTTCTGGAGCTTTCTCTGGTTCTGGCGTAGTAGCTCTTCCGCCTTCAGGTTCTTCAATCTTTAAGTTAACACGAGCATGATTTTTAAGACCTACGATTCTAATAAGGTTTCTTATTGCTCTAGCAGTTGAACCAGCTTTTCCGATAATCTGACCCATGTCTTCTTGATTAACTTTTAAGCTAAGTAAAACTCCCATTTCGTCAACTTTTCTTTCAACACTTACATCATCAGGATTATCAACTAAACCTTTGACAATATACTCAAGAAAATCTTTATCACTAGTTGCTTTTTCCATAATTCTTTAGTAAATCATTAAATAAAATTCATTCGACCTTTATTTCTGCGATTCTCTCTATCTGAAATCTAGAGAATCGGTTTCTGTGGCCTGATATAATCAGGGATTTTTTTATTCTACTCTTTTGAAAAAATATGTCAAGATTTTATTCATCTTCTGCTTCTGGGCTTGTTTCTTTTGCCAAGTCTTCTTTTTTGTTTTCTTCTTTAGTTGGTTCCTCGGAGGTTTTTTCTTCTATTACTTTTTCTATTTTTTCTGGTTTTGTTTCTTCTTTTTTCTCTTTTACTCCTTCTCTTGTTTCTTTTTTAGGTTCTTCTTTTATATCTTCCTCCTTTTCTACTTCCATTTCTACTTCTTTCTTTGGTTCTTCTTTTTCAATTTTTTGTTCTTTTTGTTCTTTTTTTATTTGTTCTTTTGGTTCCTCTTTTTTCTTTTCTGCTTTCTTTTTAGGTTTTTTAAAAACATCTATTTTTTTACCCTGAATAACCTTTTCAGACATTAATAAATTATGAACTCTGTCAGATGTTTTTGCTCCAACACTGATCCAATATTTAATCCTCTCTTTTTTAAGAGCTTTTTCTTTAGTTAACGGATTAAAAAAACCAAGAATTTCTAAAAAGTTCCCTCCTTTGGGAGCATTTTTTTTATCGGTCACAACAATTCTAAAGAATGGTTGGTTTTTCTTTCCTGTTCTTATAAAACGAATAATTAACATATTTTTATATTACCAATTTTTAATTTTAAGTGCGTTTTCAGCTGCTTGTTCCTCTGCTTCTTGTTTGGAATAACCAGAACCGTTTGCTATCAATTGTTTTTCTAAAAAAACACCAACAACAAAGTTTTTAGCATGATCTGGCCCATGCTCTTCTAAAATTTTATATTCCGGAGTAATCTTTACTTTTTTTTGAGACATTTCCTGAAAAAGAGATTTAGCATCTTGAGCAAGCCCATTTTCAATAATATAAGGAAGCTTTTTAATTAAGTGTTTTTCTATAAAATCTTTAATTATATCAAACCCTTGATCAAGATATAAAGCTCCTAAAAATGCTTCACAGGCATTAGCTAGTATAGACTGTCTAGCCTTCCCATTATCTTTTGATTCTCCTTTGCTTAATAATATATAATCATTAAAATCAAGTTCCTGAGCTAATTCAGACAATGTATTTGAATTAACCAAAGATGCTCTCCAATTTGTAAGCTTACCTTCCTGTTCTTTATAGTTTTTATAAAGAAATTCAGTAACTATTAATTCTAAAATTGCATCTCCTAAAAATTCAAGTCGTTCATTATTCTCTAGATTAATTTTTGGATTTTCATTTAGATAAGAACGATGACAAAATGCTTGTTTTAAAAGTCTTTTATTTTTAAAATTAATATTTAATTTTTCTTCCAGTTTTGAAAAATCTTTCATATTTTTTATTGTTCTTTTTTCATTTCCTTAAACACTGTTCCCAATACTCCGTTAATAAATTTACTAGAATTTTCTCCCCCAAAATTCTTAGCTAATTCAATAGCTTCATTTATAGCTACTTTTGGAGGAACTTCATCTTTATTCGCATATAAAAGTTCAAAAAGTCCTATTCTTAAAATATTTCTATCAATAATGCTTATTTGTTCAATTGGTCTTTCTGGAGCAGAAATACTAATAAGTTTATCAATCTTAGAAATCTTTTTTAATACACCTTTCTTTAATTCTTGAATAAAATTTAAATCTTCAAGATCAGGACCAAATTTTTCAATATTTCTTTTTAATATTAGATCTAACTCCCCTTCTCCTTTATTATGAAAATCCCATTCATAAATAGATTGTAAAACAATTGAACGAGAAAGATGTCTTGATGCCATATTTTTAAAATTTCTTTTTTGAAAGTTGATCTAATGTTAATGGTTTTTTGTCGTTCTTTTCTGTTTTTTCTTTTGCCTTAATTTCTTTTTCTCTTTCTTTTCTTTCTTTTTTCTCTAATTTTGCCAAAACATTAATTGCTTCTTTTCCTTTATAATAGCCACAATGAGAACAAATAGTATGAGGTAATCTTAATTTCCCACAATGAGAACAAGCTACTAATTCTTTAGCTTTCAAAAAAATATGCATCCTTTTCTGATCTCTGGCAGATTTAGTTGTGTGTTTCTTTGGTACAGCCATATAAAACAATTTATCATATAAAATTAAACTTTACAATAGTTTTTTAAATTATTTTGATAATTTTAATTATAGTAGTATAATGTAATAATAATTTTAATAAAATTATCATATATGAGTAATGGAAATATTTTATCGAAAGAAGAAATAGAACAAGAAATTTTAACCTCAAGAGCACAATCAAGATCTGCTAATTTTAGAGGCAAAATTCTTTCTGGTTTATTTTTTCAAGAAAGAAAATTTGAAACTGGACTAGACTTTGAGGGGGCCGTAATTTTGGGCCCTATTTATTTACAAAATGCTAAAATAAATGGAACCTTAAATTTCAATAAAACAATTATAAAGGGTGCTTTTTATCTTGGTTCGGCTGAAATAAAAAATGACTTAAATCTTGAACAGGCAGATATTAGAGGAGTAGTAAATTTAGTAGGGATAAAAATAGATGGTAATTTAAATTTTAATCAATTAAATATAAGTGGGTTTTTAAGTTTAGCAAAAGCAAAAATAAAAGGTAATTTAAATATTCAAAAAATAAAATTAAATGATTCCTATAATACTGGGCTAATTATTAAAGGAGATGTATATCTAAGAGATGCTGCCATAAATGGATATTTAGATATGGAAAATAGTATGATTGAGGGTTCTTTGGATTTATTGAATACTTTTATTGGAGGTAATGCAAACTTAAAAAAAGTTTTGATTAAAGATTCTTTAGTTTTAAAACGGTCAAATATTCAGGGCGAATTAATTACAGAAAATGCAAAATACGAGCATATTATTAGATAATATTTATGAAATTTACTCATCTTCATGTCCATAGTCATTATTCTCTACTTGATGGTCTAACTAAAATTGACGATCTTTTAGATTACGTCAAAAAATTAGGAATGGATTCTGTCGCCTTAACTGACCATGGGGTTTTATATGGGGCAGTTGAGTTTTATAAAAAAGCAAAAAAAGCTGGGATTAAACCAATTATTGGTTGTGAAGTATATATGGCCTATGAAAAAATGAGCCAAAAAAGACCAAACATTGATGATAAAAGATATCATTTAGTTCTTTTAGTTAAGAACGAGCAAGGATATAAAAACTTAGTAAAACTAGTAACTGATGCTCATTTAAAAGGATTCTATTATAAACCTAGAATTGATGATGAATTACTAGCTAAACATAGTTCTGGACTAATTGCTCTTACTGCCTGCATTCAAGGAAAAATACCCCAATTAATTTTAGCTAATAAAATAAAACAAGCTGAAAATTATATTTTAAAATATAAAAAGATTTTCGGAAAAGGAAATTTTTATTTAGAAATTCAAGATCATCCAAATTCTAAAAAACAAAAAAAAGTAAACGAAACTTTGATTAAACTTTCTAAGGAATTAGATGTTCCATTAGTAGCGACTAATGATTCTCATTATTTAGAGCCAGAAGATGCTAAGGCCCAAGATATTTTAATGTTAATAAATACTGGCGCAAAAGCTGATGACCCTGCAAGATTAACAATGGAAAGTGATGATTTCTCCTTACGAACTCCTAAGCAAATGGCTGAGTCTTTTAAACATGTGCCTGAAGCATTAAAAAATACTCAAAAGATAAAAGATCTTTGTAATTTTGATTTTAAATTAGGAAAAACAAAACTTCCCTATTTTGAAACTCCATCAAAAGAAACTCCAGATATATATTTAGAAAAACTATGTAAGGAAAAAATTACTGATAAGTATCCCCTCCTTTCTAAAAAAGATGCTTTAAAAAGATTAGAATATGAACTTTCTGTTATTAAGGAAATGGGGTTTGCTTCTTACTTTCTTATTGTCCAGGATTTTGTTAGATGGGCAAAAGAAAATAGAATTGTAGTCGGCCCAGGCAGAGGTTCAGCCGGAGGATCAATTGTCGCTTATCTTTTAAATATAACAACTATAGATCCATTAAAACATGATCTTTTGTTTGAGAGATTTTTGAACCCAGCTCGTATTTCAATGCCTGATATTGATCTTGATTTTGCAGATAGGAGAAGAGATGAAGTTATAGACTATGTAGCAGAAAAATATGGAAGGAATAAAGTGGCTCAAATAATTACATTTGGAACAATGGCTGCTAGAGCTGTTATTAGAGACGTAGGAAGAGCCACTGGAGTAGAATATAATTATTGTGATAAATTAGCCAAAATGATTCCATTTGGTTCTAATTTGAAAGAATGTTTACAAAAAGTTGCTGAATTCAGACAATTATACAAAACAGATCAAACAGCAACAAAATTAATTGATTTTGCCTTAAAATTAGAAGGATGCGCAAGACATGCATCAACTCATGCTTGTGGAGTAGTTATTTCAGAAAGTCCCTTAGATGAAATTGTTCCCTTACAACATCCAACCCAAAATGACCATAGAATAGTTACTCAATATGAGATGCATTCAATTGAAGATTTAGGACTATTAAAAATGGATTTCTTAGGTTTAAAAAATTTGACTATTATTGAAGATACTCTTTCCAGAATTTATATGGTCCAAAATAAAAAGATAGATATTGAACAATTACCCTTGGATGATAAAAAAACTTATAAAATTTTTAGAAATTCTGAAACAACTGGCGTATTTCAATTAGAAAGTGACGGTATGAAAAGATATTTAAAAGAATTAAAACCAAGTATTTTTGAAGACATAGTTGCTATGGTTGCACTTTATAGACCTGGTCCAATGCAATTTATCCCAGAATATATTGAAAGAAAGAATAAAAGAAGAAAAACAGAATATCTGCATCCAAAATTAAAACCAATTTTACAAAATACATATGGAATTTGTATTTTTCAAGAACAATTAATGCAAATTGCAAGAGTTATCGCTGGGTTTTCTTTGTCTGAAGCAGATATTTTAAGAAAGGCAATAGGTAAAAAAATAGAAAAATTATTATTTGACCAAAAGGATAAATTTATTAAAGGCACAGTTAAAAATAAAATAAAAAAAGAGATTGGAGAAAAAATTTGGGATTGGATTTTACCATTTGCCCGTTATGGATTTAATCGAGCTCATGCAACAGCTTATGCAAAAATTGCTTATCAAACAGCTTATTTAAAAGCTCACTTTCCGGTTGAATTTATGTCTGCCTTGTTAACGTCTGAAAAAACAGATTTAGAAAGAATATCCTATTTGATAGAAGAATGTAAAAATATGGAGATAGATGTGCTTCCTCCTGATATTAATGAAAGTTTTAGAAATTTTTCTGTTGTTCCTAATGAGCAAAAAATAAGATTTGGTTTATTGGCTATCAAAAATGTTGGTTCTAATATTGTGGAGGTAATAATTAAAGAACGAAAAAACGCAGGAAAGTTTAAGTCAATTACTGATTTTATATCTCGAATAGATTCTAAAGACCTAAACAAAAGATCATTAGAAAGTTTAATTAAGACAGGGGCATTTGATAATTTTGAAGAAAGAAATAAATTACTTTCAAATATGGAAGAAATTCTAAATTTTAATAGAGAGATTAGAAAAGCTAAAACAAATGGACAGAAAAGTTTATTTCATCATGGTACAAACAATCCAGCTCCTTCATTTAAGTTAAAAGATGAAAAACCTCTTGCCACATCTCAAAAACTATTGTGGGAAAAAGAGCTTTTAGGTCTTTACATCTCATCTCATCCATTGGAAAGTTTTAAAAATATTCTAAATAGAAAGACAATATCAATAAAAGATTTGAAAAATGGAAGTTTTCCATATACGATAAGAGCTGGAGGAATAATTTTATCTGTTAAAAAAATTCTAACCAAAAAAGGTAAGCCAATGCTTTTTATAAAGTTAGAAGATCTCACTGATAAAATTGAAGTAATTGTTTTTTCATCAAGTATAGAAAAAAATCCAACAGCATTTCAAGAGAATAAAATAGTTTTTATTACCGGAAGGTTAGATACATGGAATAATACAAAAAAAATAATTTGTGAAAACATTGAAGAAATAATAGAAAAATAATTAAAATTTATAAAAGTTATGCAAATAAATAAAATAAGACACTCTTTGGCTCATATAATGGCTTGTGTTATCCAAGAAACTTATCCAAAAGTTAAATTTGGTATTGGTCCCGAAATAGAAAATGGATTTTATTATGACTTTGACTTCCCTACTCCTATATCAGAAAATAAGCTACAAAAAATAGAAAAAAGAATGAAAGGATTGATTAAACAGAATTTAACTTTTAAGAAAAAAAATATTACAAAAATTGAAGCAAAAAAGATATTTAAAAGCCAAACTTATAAATTAGAATTAATCAAGGACTTACCAGGTAAGATTGTTACAATTTATCAAGTTGGAGATTTTATAGATTTATGCAAGGGTCCTCATGTCAAATCTACTAAAGAAATAAATTCTGATGCTTTTAAGCTTACAAGAATTGCTGGGGCATATTGGAAAGGAGATGAAAAAAATAAAATGCTTACCAGAATTTATGGATTAGCATTTGATACAAAAAAAGAGCTGGAACAATACCTAAAAAATCAAGAAGAAGCAGAAAAAAGGGACCATAGGATTTTAGGGAAAAAGCTAGAATTGTTTATGTTCGATGATGAAGTAGGACAAGGTTTACCATTATGGCTTCCCAAAGGAGCATGGCTCAGAAAATTGGTAATGGACTTTGCTCTTAACACTTATTTAGAAAGAGGATATGAACCAGTATCTACCCCCCATATTGCCTCCACCAAATTATGGGCTCATTCTGGTCATCTTGATTTTTATAAAGAAAGTTTATATAACTCTTTTGGGATCGAAGGCGAAGAATATATGCTAAAACCAATGAATTGTCCTTTGCATGTCCAAATGTACAAAAACAAAAGAAGAAGTTATAAGGAATTACCAGTTCGTTGGACAGAGATGGGAACTGTTTACAGATATGAAAAATCAGGTACGCTTCACGGATTAACTCGGGTAAGAGGTTTTACTCAAGACGATGCTCACATAATTTGTACGCCCGAACAATTACATAAAGAATTGCTTTCTGCTTTAAAACTAACGTTATATATTTTCAACACTTTCGGATTTAAAGAACTTGAAATGAATTTAAGTGTCCGTAATCCAAAGAATAAAAGTAAATTTATTGGAAAGGATTCAGAATGGAAAAAAGCCGAAACAGAACTAAAAAGTGTTTTAAAAGAAATTGGTTATAAAGATTTTGTATATGATATTGGTGGAGCAGTCTTTTATGGACCTAAAATTGATATCAAAGTAAAAGATTCCCTAGGAAGACCTTGGCAGTTATCAACTATTCAATTTGACTTTAATTTACCTTCTCGATTCAATATGGAATATTATGGAGCTGACGGTAAGAAACATACTCCTTTCATGATACATAGGGCATTATTGGGCTCTTTAGAAAGGTTCATAGGCGTACTAATAGAGCATTATGCAGGCGCTTTTCCTTTGTGGCTCTCCCCTGTCCAAATGTGGGTAATACCTATAAATTCTTCTCATGTAAAATACGCTAAAGATATTTCTACAAAATTAAAAGAACAAGGATTTAGAGTCGAAACTAAAACTGAATCTGAAACATTGTCTAAAAAAATAAGGGAAGGAGAAATTCAAAAAATTCCTTATCTTTTAGTTATCGGAGATAAGGAAATAAAAACAAAAAAGGTTTCTGTTAGGCAAAGAGGCAAAAAGAATATTGAAACAATTTCCTTGACAAAATTTATAAAAGATACTACAATCAAAATAGAAAATAAG
>CAYUWK010000011.1:3374-9380 GCA_964448435.1 uncultured Candidatus Saccharibacteria bacterium | reverse complement strand
AATCTTTGAAATTCTTTTTTAACAAATAAATTTGTTATTTTATTTTTCATTTTGAGTATTATTTAAGAATACTTGACTGTGGAAATAAGCAAACTTTATCTTATTATTTTTATTTACTTTTTTAAAAATGTTTTGGGTAATTTTACTTGATATTTCGTTACGATTAGAAGCTAAAGTAAGATAACGGACAAAGACATCAACTCCACTTGGTTGAAAATAAGTTCTAGAATAAGGTTTTTGTTTATTTTTCTCATAACCCTTAAGAACGATTTCTGCAGATTCTTCCGCTATTTTCTGCGCTATATCTATATCACTATCAAAAGTTATTGGAAAACTTACTTCATCTAAAATAAAATTATCTTTTCTTGTATAGTTAATAATATCTTCCTCAAATAATTTAGCATTAGGAATTAAAATGCTCCTGCCAGAAGTTTCTTCAGAGGGTATTGTTCCTCCAATCTCTTTAATATGAATATGAGATAAACTAATGTCAGAAACATCTCCTTTTACTGTTCCGATAATAACTCTATCCCCAATTTCAAAAGGTCTTTTTACTACAACCATTAACCAGGCAGCCATTCCACTAATTGGTCTTTGCAAAGAAAAACCAAAGGATGCACTAATTAAACCTGCAAATAAACCAATGCTGACTAAAGAACCAGAGTAAGACAGTACTCCGAATATAATCAAAAATAGAACAACGATATATTTGATTGCTTTAGAAAAAATCTCAATGTCTGAACGTTCTTTTTTATTCTTTGCTTTTCCAAGAAGAAATTTCTTAAGAAAATTAAATATATAGCAAAAAATCCAATACAAGATTGTAACACTAATAACTGTAAAACAAACTTTTAAAAATAAATTTCCATTAAACTGGTCAATAAAATTGAACATATTTTTTAATTTAAATTATATCTAGATATAATTATAGCAATTTTCTTGAAAAATAAAAACCATAACAAAATACCTTGCGATATAAGGTATTTTTTTAGCTAAACCAATATCTAATAGATATAAGGCAAAAAGATTAAAAGACCAATAAAAATAGAACCGATAACTACTACTAAAACAGCAGAAGCAGAAAGATCTTTTATTTTCCTAATTTTATGGTTAAATTCGGGCTCAAGAAAATCTAAAATTCTTTCTATCTGAGAATTAATTAATTCTAATCCTAAAACTAAAACAATGGTTAATATTAATAATACCCTTTCCAAAACATCCAAAGGAAAATAAAACATAAAAAAAATAACTAAGGTTGCAACTGTTATTTGAATTTTGAATGTTTGCTCTTCCTTAATTGCTGACTTTAATCCTATAATAGCTGACTTTAAACTTGATTTTAACTTTTTAAAATTAATCATATGTTTTGTATTATAACAAATTATATAAATTTTTCCAAAAAAACTGGGATAAAATGTTATATTATCCCAGTTATATAAAAACTTTTATTTATTCCATTTTCCTGTTTCCTCATTAAACCGATATCCAAGCAATTTAAATATCTTCTTGCATCTTGTTTCACATGCCTCGTCTCTTGCTTCAGAAAAGTTAAACTTCATAATTTGGTCTTTCGATGGGTTGCCATTGCGATAGATAAAAAAAGATTTTTCCCCTTTTACAACGCTAAATTCTTTTTCTTCCTTTTTTGGCAAATTGCCTTTTATCAATTCTTGAAATATAACTTTCATTCCTTCTCCTTTTTAAAATTTTTTTAATTAGAAACAAAAAAAACTATAATACCTCCCTTCTTTATTTTTTAATGACCAGAATAGAAATAAAAAAAAATAGCAATATACTATTAATGTATTATCATTATGACACAGTTAAAAGAAATAATCAAATATTTAAATTTATTCTAGCTTAACTGCCGTTCCATAAACTAAAAGTTCCGCTGCCCCAGACATTATCTGAGAAGTAGTAAAACGAATACCTATTATTGCATCTGCTCCAACATCTTCAGCGTTTTTAAGCATTCTTTTCATGGCTTCTTCTCTCGCTTCATTCAACGCTTCTGTATATTCTTTTATCTCTCCCCCTACAATATTTCTAAACCCTGCCATGATATCTTTCCCAATATTTTTGGCCCGAATAGTATTGCCACGAACCAAACCCAAGCTTGTTTTAATTTGTTTCCCAGGTACATTGTTCAAAGTTGTTAATATCATATAATTATTCTTCTTTTAATCTCTCTTTAATAAGAGAACTTATAATTATTATTATTCCTAAAATAATGGCAATAATTCCATATCTAATTATAGCCGGAATTGTTGTATCTCGAAAAAATTCATATAAACCAAAACTAATTAAAATAATAGTTCCCAGAAAAAATAATGTTAATCCTAAAATATTTAAGAATTTCATTTTAATTTATTTCGTAAGTGATATTCACATTAACCTCTATTTTGTTTTCTCCTGTTTCTATTTGAGGAACTTCTTCATCAGCAGTTTCCATTGTTGCAGCTGAATCTTTAAATCCATAGTAATATGGACTTATTCTATTTTCATTAAAACTAACAATTCTAACTAGTTTGACGCCTAACTGAGAAGCTAATTCTTTGGCTTTTTCTTTTGCTTCTTTAATAGCTTTTTCTCTTGCTTGTTTTTTAAGTTCATCTTCTTGGTCAATTGTAAATTGAAGGTTTCCGATTTGATTAGCTCCCGCATCTGTAACTTTCCGAATAATAGTACCTATTTTCTCCATATCTCTAATCTTTACTTCTAAAGATTGTTTAACTTCATAGCCAATTAACACTCTTCTGCCGTTGGGATAAAACTCTGTCTTTCCCTGCCACTCATATCTTGGATAGATATTAAAGCTTGTGGTTTTCAAATCTTTTGCTTCTACTCCTTCTTCTTTCACAGAGTTGATAACAGCATTCATTTTTTTTGTATTTTCTGTCATTGCTTCTGCTACTTCTTTTTTTTCTGTTCTTACGGAAAAACTAGTAAGAGCTAAGTCTGGTTTAGCATAAACTTCACCAGTTCCTGAAACAGTTATTGTATTTTTACTCTCTATTTCTTGACCAATATATTTTCCTTCTTTAATTTTATTTTGAGCGCTAACTAAAACATAAATAGTTAAGATAGATAAAAAAATTATTAAAATAATACAGATACTCTTAAATAAAATTTTATGTTCATATCCGCATATTTTAGAATTTTGTTCGTTAGCCATATTTTTTTAATTAATATTTTAATTTCGATAATCCTTATAACAATTCTATTATAACACAAAAGAACTCTTTAAAAGAGTTCTCTTGGTTTGATTTTCTTAACTTCAAAGTCTATTCCTTCATTGGTCTGGCTTCATCTACTATAATTTTTCTTCCATCTAATTCTGTTCCGTTAAACATTTCTTTTGCTTTGCCAGCTTCTTCACCCGAAGCCATTTCCACAAAACCAAAACCTTTTGATCTTCCAGAAATTCTATCTTTTATGATAGTAACAGATTCTACTGCACCAGCTGCAGAAAAATATTCTTTAAGACTGTCATCTGTTGTGTCATAAGATAGACTTCCTATATAAAGTTTCTTTTCCATTTTTCTCAAATAATTAATTTATATTACGACCTGTTCTCTATGAGAACACGACATTTATTTTTGAAATTCAAAACAAATGTATCTTAAATATACAGAAAATATTTTCTTCTGTCAAACTCTTTTTTAAGCAAATTATTTCTTAAAAAATAATATGTAATAAACTCTTACTAAGCAAAGAACCGTAGCCCAAATAAACCACCAAATATTAATATCTAAAATTGATGGTATCCATTTCACTAAAATTACTCCTATTAACACGCCTGCAAATCCTACTAATTTAACATCTATCCATCCCATTTTTTTGACACAATTGTCTGCCCATTGAAAGAAAGCCATATTTTTATTTTAATTTATTAATCTCCGACCTTTATAAAATTATATCTTTTTTCCTATTTTTGATAAAGACTATTATGCTGTTTATAGAACCAATCAAAAAACCTAAAGGACAAATAAAAATAGCAATAATAAAAAAGATTACATGTAAAACTTCCATTAAGTTCTTCAACAGAATAATATTACTTGATATTTCTGCCAATCCATAAAAAACATTATGCAGAAAAACAAATATAAAGAAACTAATCGCTGAAACCCCTGTTAATGATAAATATTTCTTAAGTGCTCCTTTTATGTTTTGTTTAAGAACCAAGAATATTAACAAAACTCCTAATAAAGAAAAAATAACAAAAGGTAACAAAAAAAACAAAGAACCTTTAAAAAGTTTTCCTATCTCTTCTACAAAAATTTCACCCAATATTAAAAGAAAAAATAATATTAGAGTATAAAACGTTATGATTAAAGATTTTTTCATTATTATATTCTACCACTTTAATTTTATTTTTAAAGTAATAAATCTTCTGCTTGTTTTTTAAGAATAAGAATTTGTCTCTCTGGAATTTTCAATTTTTTAGATAATCTCTTTGAATCAATATCTAAAATATCTTGAACTAACATTATTTTTTTAGAAACAAAAAAATCAGCTAAATAAGAATTTAGAGCTGGTAAAATTGTAATTGGATAAAATTTATTTTCTTCAATCAAACTCTCTAGTCCTTGCGTTTTGGGATATCTCCACCCTAAAGCATCTATACCTATACACTTAAAATAATCTAAGGTTTTTTGAGTAAACTTAGTATTAGTAACCATCATCGTTTTTACTTCAAGCCCTTCATCTTTTTTAGATTTAAAAAATGAACTATTACAAATATCTAAAAATCTAGCATAATTAGCCAGGGCATCTTTTGAATGAACTTTTTCTCCGGGTAAATTTCTGTATTTACATTCACCAATATATATTATGTTTTCTTTTTGAGCCACAAAGTCTATTTCATAGTTCCGTATGCAGTGCCCAGGTATATATTGATTAATCTTTACTTCGTATCCTAGTTTTCTAAAAATCTCCCCAACAAATTTTTCAAAAGGAAAGCCAGTTGGTCCTAATTTTTTCATCCCTTTCTTTAAATTAAATTTTAAAGCTGCTTTGGGAGTTTCAGAATTTAGCATCTTTGTAACATTTGAAAAAATTTCTGATGTCTTAATCCCTGGATATGCCTTCTTCTTTATAACTCTGGCAATATCTTGGGCTAAATCTCTTGATGCTCCAACTCTTCTAGCTGAATTATATACTTTTTGAAAAGAAAATGATTCCTTATCACCATTTAAATTAATAACATATAAAGAATTCATAAAATTAGCTATGTTGATTATATCTTTTCTTTTTTATATTCAAAATAAGAATAAACAATTGTATAAATTGAACCAAAAATAGCTAATCCTAATACCAAAAATGTTGCATATTTCCCGAATAAAATTCCGATAAAAGATATTATACCAGCAATTTTAAATATTTTTGCTCCAATTTTATGAGTTTTGTCCCAAACATTTTCACTGCTTAATGTCCAGGGAGTCCTGATACCAATAAACCAATTTCTTTTTGAATTCTCCATTAAGACCCCAGAATAATAAAAGATTATTCCAATAGCAGGCATTATAAGTATATTCATATCAAATCTTTTTCCTAAATTCCAAAAAAGAGTAAGACAATAAATATACGATAAAAATATTGTTATTAAGATTATAAACGTATCAAAATATTTTCTAAACTTTTTAATATTTTCTTTTAACGGATCTATCTTGGGAATAAAAGTAAAAAGAATTAATAAACCAACTAAGATAATTGGGAATAAAAATGTACCCCAGAACCTAGATATATATCCATCAACTTCCCCCTGGGCATTCCAATGAGAAGCCATCATGCTTGGCATTTGAGCATAAAAATAAATTCCAATAATGAAAGATATTAGTATAATCCCTAAAATAATTATTTCACTTTTTCTCATATTTTTATTTATTTAAAAA
Source organism: uncultured Candidatus Saccharibacteria bacterium (assembly GCA_964448435.1). Lineage (GTDB taxonomy): Bacteria > Patescibacteriota > Minisyncoccia > Minisyncoccales > CG1-02-41-26 > CAYUWK01. The sequence goes on along the minus strand of CAYUWK010000011.1, from coordinate 3,486 downwards.
GATTTTTTGAGTTGGATATGCAAATTCAATATTTTCTTTTTCAAATCCTTCTTTAATTTGTAAGTTAATCTCCTCTTGAATATCCATATGTTGTTTATAATCAGCACTGTTT